>NZ_JADYXF010000039.1:18114-49076 GCF_015864385.1 Pseudoalteromonas sp. SWXJZ94C | reverse complement strand
AAAGGCTGAAACCAGTTTTAGTAAAGGTATGCCAGCAAAGCAGAAGAAAGCGATGCGCAGTACAGCTTATCTTGAAAAGGTATTGAATTTATAGTGTTTTTTCATGCTCTTGCCCTGGTCTTTTGGGCTCACTTAATTATAGGTTTAATCGCCGGTTTATTTATTTTTAGCATGTCGTTCACGGGTTTTTTATTAACCTATGAGCGACAGATTGTTGAGCTAGATGAAATGCGATTTACTGTAAAAAGCACCTATGCTCAACAGCGGCTATCGACTGATGCTGTTGTAGATATTTTGCAAAAATCGCATCCGAGTCAATCACATATTTATATTCGTTGGGTAAATCGAGAAGGGGCTGCTATTCCTGCCTGGGCGGGGAAACATAGCTACTTATTACACCCTTATACGGGAGATGTCATTCGTGAAGGAGAGGGGCTAGCGGCTGGTTTTTTTTCACGTTGTAACTGATATACATCGTTATTTATTACTGCATGGCGCTTCACAAGTGATTGGCAAAAATATAAATGGCTACGCTAATCTATTTTTTATCTTTTTATTACTATCGGGTGCTTATCTGTGGTTACCAAAGCGATTTAATCGCTCTGCATTAAAAGGATATTTATTACTAGCAAAGAGTTACAAATCATCACATCATCGAAATAGGCAGTGGCATTTAGTTTTTGGGATTTGGTGTTTACCGGTTTTACTCGTTTTGTCATTAACGGCTACTTTGTTTCATTTTGATTGGGCAAATAAGGCACTGTACGGCGCATTTGGACAAAGTGTACCCGAGCGAGAAAAGCATCTACCAGTATTAGATTTATCGGCTGATAAAGTACCTTACGATGCTTTATTCCAACAAGCTAAAGTACATGCAATTAATAATGGTGCTGCGGATTGGTATTCGATGTGGTTAGAATTAGGTGACAAAAAACACGAAGCCCGTTTTTATATTGATACCAGTATCGGGAATCGCCAAGAATATGCGTATTCATTATTTTTAGATACTCGCACTGGAGATGCAATTAAAACGCTAAAAAAATCGGATTGGACGCGAGGCGATCAAGCATGGGGAACATCTCGATTTTTACATACCGGTGAATACTTTGGTTTTATAGGGCAAACATTAGCTGGTTTGGCATCATTGCTAGCATGCTTTTTAGTTTATACCGGTATGGTACTAGCGTGGAAGCGCCTAGTAACGAGTAAGAGTAAGCCTTAATAGATTAATTTTTTCACTCAAGGGTTCATCAATAATATAAAAATCCGATAAATAATCTTTATCGGATTTTTTAACCCTCTGTACTTACATAAGCTGTATGTTTGCTTTAATGAAAGCTGCTTATTTAATATTACTCATAGATATTATTTAACTAATCGCGATATTTAGGGCGGTAGTTATCTACCCATAAACGGGTAGCGCCACAAACTGCAACAGGCATTACGATTAAATTTACGATAGGGATTGCTGTAAATATCATAACGGCAAAGCCGAACCCGTACGATAAGCCTTGTTTGCTTTTTAAATCGTCTTTCATTTGTTTGAAGTCGATTTTATGATTATCGAATGCGTAATCTTTGTACTGTATTGCATACATCCAACACGTAAATAGCACCCACAGAATTTGCCCTATGACAGGTAATATCCAAAGTAATATAAAAAAACCAATGGCACGGGGCAAGTAATACCACAGCTTTGTTAGCTCTCGTGCAAACATGCGTGGCACATCTTTTAATAACTCAGCAAAGCCATCATCATTAATTTGTTGACCTGTTAAATACAGTTCTACCTTTTCACTGAGTAAACCGTTAAATGGAGCTGCTATAAAGTTGGTTATTATAGTAAATAGCATGCTGTAACTAAATAACACCACCAGTACTGCAATTGGCCACATCAACCACTCTAACCAACTAAGCCATTCTGGTAGCATATTATTGATGTAGGTAAAGCTGTCACTTAGCCAGCCAAATAAGAAATACAGCGAACTACTAAAGAGTAAAATATTAATTAATAGCGGGATCAGCACAAAGCGCTTTAATCCTTTTTGACTAATTAACTTAAACCCTGAAAAAAAATATTCCATGCCTTTTATGATCTGCACAATAACCTCAATAAATATTTACCACTGCGCGCAGTATAAATTGCTTAATAATTTTGAACAGTATTTTTAGGTAACAAAGTGTTTAGTTTCGTCGTTTTAATATAAATCAGAGCTAAAAATAAGTGAATAAGGTCGTTTTAACAAAGGCCGTTATTAATTAATCATATTGAATTACAAACAACTTATCTAAACAATTTTAATCCAAAGTACCAAATTTTCTTTATTATGGAATAGCAAACACATGTAATAATGAGGTGCTTTTTCAACATGAGTAACATAGATGTCTAAAGTTTTTATTATTGGTTTACCAAGAACCGGTACTACTAGTATAAGTGTCGCGCTATTAGAAATGGGGCTGTCGGTCGCTCATACTGCATTTACTAAAAAAGCGTTTGAGATGGCGGATGCAGTATCTGACGCGCCTTGTTTTAGCGACTATATGCATTTGGATACGTTATTTCCAGATGCTAAATTTGTTTACTTAAATCGAGATATAGATAAATGGGTGCTTTCTATCACAATGCTATTAAAAAAAATGGCGCCTCATTTAGAGCCAAAAACGGGAAAATTCAACCCTATTTTAAAACGCAGTTTTCATCAGGTATTTCCCTCAACATTACCTTTAACGCACACCTCGTTAGCTGATTGTTATTTAAAACATCAACAGGCTGTTTTTTCTTACTTTAAAGACCGTGATGATTTTTTAATGATAGATGTTAGTGAGGAAGATAGTTTATTAAAATTAAAACACTTTTTAGGAGTCGCGATTAAAGGAAATACTGATTTCCCTAAATTAAATGTTGGTCGCCATGTAGCAAGTTGGAAAGAATATAAGCACCCAAATAAAATCAATTCTAATTTAGCGGGTGTAGAGCACCGTAAGTATTTTGATTACGTGTTGTAGGTAGTTTATCTTATATAAATATTGATCTATCTTAAATAAACGTTTAAATAAGTGAAAAACGGGCTGAACGAGGTTGTTCATTTGTTACAATTAGGTATAGTTTGCCAACAAATTTTTAATACAAAATTGGATTTTCCATGCAGTTAGTCGATTTAAACCAAGATGACCAGGATGTGATTAATGTTTTTTCTGATATCGACCGACTTATTAACTCCTTATATCCGGTAGCAACAGCACAATCTCTTACTGTGAATGAGCTAAACCAGCCAAGTGTTTACGCTATAGGATTAAAGAATGAAGATGGTATTATTGCTTGTGGCGCTATTGTAAAACAGTTTGATAAAACACCTTATGGCGAAATAAGACGGCTTTATGTCAATCCTAGCTATCGAGGCAGAGGGTTATCTAGACGTATTATGCAAATATTATTGCATCATGCTGGGGAAGAGAAAATTCCACTTATAAGACTAGAAACAGGTCCTAAGCAAATACAATCGATTAAGTTATATGAAAACCTAGGATTTAAACGTTGTGACAGTTTTGGACCTTATCAAGACAACCCACAAAGTGTATTTATGGAATTAGGGCTAAGTAAGTAAAATACCCCCTCAAAAAATATTAGATAAATAAAGATTAGCTTTACGACGGCAAAATAACCTCATAGTAGGCACTACACGGTTTATAAACGGTGAAAGTGCTTTTAATCGTGCCAATTTGTAATGCTAATTTAATTAATCTGAACGAATTTATTGTAAGTAAACTTAACGCAGCTAGCATTGAAAATAGCTGCTTAATATAGATTTATGACCCACAGATCTGGTTAGCTATATCGCTGACCATCCTAATGAATGACAACACCCACTTTGAATTAACTCTACTTTTATTTCCTTTATTTTATACGATTGTAAAAATTATAGCTTTTAAGTAAAAATCTTTTAATCATAGCTATACTTATCTATATAGTATAAATATAAAGTTGATCTGAAGTTTTTATAATTTAGGCGATTAAATATATTCTTATAAATTAAAAACAAAAATAATGAAATTTTATGGTGGAATATGGAAACAGTTAGATTAAGAAAGTTGTTATCTCATCAGCAAGATATCTTATCTAAAATAGCACTAGGGTTACCTTTAAATGTTGTTATTAATGACATTTGTTTATCTATTGAAGAAATTATTGATGATGAATCTGCAAGATGCTCAATTTTATCATTAAGAGAAGGTCAGCTCTTTCATTGCGCAGCTCCAAATATAGATGACAAATACTGCCAAGCTATAAATGGAGTGCACGTTGGTCCAAGTGCGGGATCGTGTGGTACTGCTGCATATTCTAATGCTCGCGTAATTGTAGAAGATATAGCGGTCTCACCACTGTGGGAAGATTACAAAGAGCTCGCACTAAGCTTTGAGCTAAGATCATGCTGGTCAACTCCTATTATCTCAACACAATCCCAAATACTTGGCACGTTCGCTATTTATCACGATAAGCCTAAAGCCCCGTCAGCGTATGATTTAGAACTGATTGATTATTTTGTTCATTTTACGAGTATCGCGTTAGAAAAAAACGTTGAGTCGTTTAAAGCAAAACAGTTAATTGCAGACTTACAACAAAGTAATGAAAAATTTAAAGCATTTACTAAAGTGATGCCCGATTTGATCTTAATTTTAAGTGAGGACGGTGAATACACTGATCTTTATGGTTCTTCAAATGAATTACTGTATAGCTCACCAAGTACATTGATTCATCAAAACGTAAAAGATGCTCTCCCTAAAAAAGAGTCTCAGTTGATCATGAATGTAATTGAAAAAACATTAACGACTAACGATGTTCAATTTTTTGAATATGAGCTTGAAATTAAAAATAATAAAGTTACTTTTGAGGGAAGAACAGCATCTCTTGATCATTATCAGCCAAATAACCCATTGCAAAGGCATGTTGTATGGATGGCTAGAGATATTTCGGTTAGGAAAAATGCAGAGCAAGAAATAACGAAGCTAGCCTTTTTTGATTCATTAACTAATCTCCCAAATAGAAGAATGCTTAGCGATAAGTTAACGCTCTGCGTAGAAACAATAAAGCAGAGTGATAAAGTCGGTGCGTTATTGTTTTTAGATTTAGATAACTTTAAAAGGATTAATGATTCACTGGGGCACAGCGCAGGCGATGAAATTTTAGTTGAGTTATCAACACGATTCCGATCTGTAATTAAAGCACCTAATACATTAGCTCGGGTTGGAGGTGATGAATTTATTATCTTGCTAGAGTATGTTGGTGAAAATAATCAACAGGCTATTATTGAAGCCGAAATAGTGGCTAAAAGCTTACAAAGTGTATTTGATGAGAAGTTTGAGGTTGGAAAACTAGCATTTCAGGTGAGTTGTAGTATTGGTATTTGTTTAATCGATAAAATAAATTCAGTGACAGACAACATACTAAAATTTGCCGATACGGCAATGTACCATTCAAAAAAGAAAAGAGGTAATAGCAGTAGTTTTTATGATCCAGCATTACAAACTTTACTTCAAAACCAAGCTGAACTAGAAACTGACATTGTTAGAGCAATAGCATGTGATGAATTTTGTGCTTACTTTCAGCCACAAATTAATGCGCAAGGAAAAATAATAGGCGCTGAGGCGCTTATTCGATGGAACCATCCACAAAAAGGGCTAATAGCACCTAATGAGTTTATTCCGATTGCAGAGCAATACGGATTAATTCAAAAGTTACAAAATACGGTATTACGCGATATATGTATTTTAATTAATGACTTAAGCCGTAATAATATTATTGATGAGTCATTCAATATTTCAATAAATATAAGTCAGTGTCAATTTAACTCAACAACACTAAAAAATGAGCTGTTAAATGTAATTAACCATTTTGATGTGGAACCTTCACGCGTTAAGTTAGAGATAACCGAATCTATGTTATCGGGTGATATAGACAGCGCAATACAACAAATGGAAGAATTAAAAAGTCATGGTTTTATATTTTCTATCGATGATTTTGGTACAGGCTATTCCTGCTTAACTCATTTGAGTTCTTTTCCAGTAAAAGAACTAAAAATAGATAAAAGCTTTATTGATAAAATATGTGATAGCGGTACAGGTCATAGTATTGTGCAAACGATAATTAATTTAGGTAAAAGTCTTAATATATCTGTTGTTGCAGAAGGAGTTGAAACATTAGCGCAATTTGAAGTACTTAAAAAAATAGATATCGATGCTATACAAGGCTATTTAATTGCCAAGCCAATGACTCACGAGCAGTATTTACAATGGCATAATACGTACTTAAAAGATGGTATTTAGTTGTTGTAAATGTAAGTACTGTGAATTTTTAAACGCGCACTGAAAATGCTATTGTTACTGGTGTAATAATATTTAAGTTAATTTTCAGAAGGTATAAAAGTGAACCAATTACCAGAAAAAACAATTGAGTGTCCTTATTGTGGTGAAGCGATTGATGTTTTAATTGATACTTCAGATGTAGATGAGCAATATATTGAGGATTGCCAAGTGTGCTGTAAGCCAATAAACTTTTTAGTCTCATACGACATTGATGATGAGTTGGTTGTTAATGTATATGGTGAAGATGAAGCGTACTAATAAAGTGATATTACGTTGTTTTTTTGTAGCCGTTATTTATTGATTTTCTCTTTTTTAAATTAGCTTTAATTCTTAAAAAAGATAAATTTATACAAATAGGAGTAGTATTACTTCTTAAATTCGTAAAACTCATTTGAAGTTAATTGTTAAGAGAATATTTTAAGTCGTTGTTGTGTGTCTTTAAATACGGTGATTTATACTTAACATGAGTAAATTAAAGAGTGCGCTGGAGATAAATATGAAAAGTTTAAAAGAGCAAACTGATGCTAAAATTGCAGCAGGTCGACAAGCAAATCCTGATTTTATGAAAGGTGTTGACGATATAATTGAGCAAGCAAAGTCTTTTCAGCAAGGTAGCAGTGCAATTAAGGTGGGCGAACAAGCGCCGAGTTTTGAATTGCCAAATCCAGACGGTAAGCTAATTTCGTTTACCGAATTATTAGCCAAAGGACCACTTGTTGTTACATTTTATCGTGGTAGCTGGTGCCCATACTGCAACCTACAACTTAAAGCATTGCAAGCAAGGTTAGCTGATATCCATTCGTTAGGTGCGCAGTTAGTGGCTATTAGCCCGCAGGTACCCGATGGATCAATGAGTAAAAATGAAATAAGTGAGATGGATTTTTTAGTGCTATCGGATCAAAGTGCAAAAGTTGCATCGCAGTATGGCGTTGCATGGGAAGTACCAGAGTACTTAGTAGAGCACATGCGAGTTGACCGTAAACTCGACTTAGAGGCAATAAATAATGGCAATGGTAATATACTTCCTATACCTGCCACATTTATTATAGGTCGTGATGGACTTGTTACTTGGCGTTATGTTGATGTAGATTACCGTACACGTTCAGAGCCAGATGATATTATTGAGGAGCTACGTAAGCTGTCTTAATTACATCCATTATAATATAGAGTGATAGCGCTTTAGTGCATTAAAACTATAAGTGGTGAGTTTTCATCCATGGTTTATGCACTACTCAGTTACATTAACGACCTTTCAATCAAGGTTATAGTAATAGGTTACAAAATACTCCCAATACTGTTTTTACAACAAAAACAGACATGCCAAACAGTACACTGTTTTTGTTAGCTACATTCGTATAAAATCCACCTTATTATATTTCCCTGAAATACTTCAAACCATAACGTTTAAATAGCGAGACTTTCTTATCCTTTCTAAAAATGACACTAAACCAATGACAGACATAACAGTAGTAACTCACAACGGTAATTTTCATGCGGATGACGTTTTTAGTATTGCAGTACTTAAACATGTTTTACCAGCGTTTAAACTAGTACGTACTCGCGATAAAGCGCTTATAGAAAGTGCCGACTTTGTAATTGATGTAGGTGGCGAATACGACCCAGAAACGAATCGTTTTGATCATCACCAACGTGGTGGTGCTGGTGAGCGTGAAAATGGTATTCCTTTTTCGTCGTTTGGTTTAGTGTGGAAACAGTATGGCTTAGCGCTGTGTGATGATAACCAAGCCGTTGCTGATAGAGTGGATTCAGGCTTAGTTTCAACTATTGACGCCATTGATTGTGGTCATGTTGAGGGTGTATCAAAAGGGATAAGCTTGAGCCAAACAATTTCAATGTTTAACCCTACATGGGAAGAAGAAAGTAACTTTGATACCTGTTTTGATGAAGCTGTTGAATTTGCAGCTCGTATGCTTATTCGTTTTATCGCCTCAGCTCACGGTAGCGTAAATGCAAAAGAGATTGTCGCCAAAGCAATTGAAAATGCAGACGATGCCAGAGTAATCGTGCTTGAAAAATACACACCGTGGAAAAAAACAGTGCATATTTTATCAAGTGACGCACTATACATGGTTTACCCATCGCATTCTGGGCAATGGATATTACAAACAGTACCCGTTGAGCCTGGCTCGTTTGAAGATAGAAAATCGTTGCCTAAAGCGTGGTCTGGTTTATCTGATCAAGCGTTTGTAGATGAAACAGGTATTGCCGATGCCGTGTTCTGTCACAACGGTTTATTTATAGCGGGTACCAAGTCGTTTGAAAGCACAATGAAACTTGCCACTATGGCGCTTGCTGAATAAAAGCTAAAATTAATACCTAAATAAAATTTTGAGATAGATACTTGCTTGTAAAATGATTAATTACGATAGTATCTATTCTCAATTTTATGTTTGTAAAGGGAATTTGATGGAAATAGAATCTGCATTGAAAGAAATACGAATGGTTTTAAAAAGCCATACTACCGAGCTTACTGCTGCGTTTGAATCCATCTATAAAATGGGTATACCCGATGAGGCAGATAAAATTGTAATCTGGATCCCTCTTGGTAGTCGTTACAACCTGTCGTTTACTTACATGACAAATGATGCAAATGAGATTTATAAACCAGGAATGGATTTTGGCGAACTTTCTGTTTTAGATCAGCTTTTAGAAGACTTGATTGACAACTACATGGATTCTGAATTTTACAAAGACATATCAAGAGCTACAGATATTGAAGTTGCATCGTGGTTATATACAGCACTAGAGTCATCATCGTTTAAAAGCGTTAGCTTACATAAGGCTATGGCAATTAATAATGTGTGTGCATATTTTGATTTGAAAACGTTAACTTTAATAGACGATTCAGATATGTGGCCGGAATATTAATTTTTAACAATAGGGTAAATTAACGCTATGCCAAAGCTTACTCATAATGAAATCACCCTTGAGCTTCCTGAAAGCCGATTTTTTGAAGATATGTTTGGGGTAGACTATCCAGGTTATCTCCCATATTGGCTTGCCTATATGAGCCCAAAAGAGAGGCAAGCGTACCTCCTAGCTACAAAATCTGAGTATATGGATATAGTTGATGAGATGTATAACGAAAGCTTTAATTGGCAAGAATGGCTACCTTATCCTTATTAAAACGTCACAAAATCCCGCACGCTAATTATCTATTTACTGTAATAAGGTGCTCTAAAGTTTTAATTTGAATACCTAACTAGCGCTTGTTTCAAATAAGGAAAAAGATGAACATTTCATGCCTTGTGATTATTTTTGTATGTATAGCAGCTAGCTACTTATTTTTTGTTTTTTTAATTTATAGGTTGCCTAAATCTCAACAGCAAAAACGTATTGAAGGGGAAGTTGTATTTGCCTTTATTAATGCAAATGTAAATTTTCGGGGGTTCTTTGAAACGATTATTTTAAGAAACAAAGTCATCCACTTAGTTAATAATAATGAGCATTTTTATATAAGTGCTAACGATTATAAAAAGCTCTGGACAATTAACCCACATAAATTATCTACAATGCACTGCACTTATAAGTTGAACTTAAACACTACACCTCTACTGTTTGGTGGGTATGGTTTATCTACGGTTGAAAATATGACAGAGATAGATAAAAAGCCAATAATAGTTAAATAAAGAGCCAGTTATATAATACTCATAAGTAGTTGTGAGCGGTTATTGGTGCTGGTGGATGTAGGCTAAGTGTTTTTGACGTGCAGTTTTTATTCACGTTGCAGAATACATAGGTATTACTTGGTCACAACACGTTGGCTAAATAGCAGTAATTTGAGGCGTTGAGAACACCTTACTCTAATCCATCAAAAGTAAATTCTATAAGCAAAGTAACTCAAGATTAATTTTATTGAATGGTGTAACTCATTTTTACTAATAAAATTTATAATGAGTCATTTAAAAACAGCCATTTTTTACAATTTTTCTTATCTTTAATAATCATCAAAGTCCTGTTTTATATGCGCTAGCGAGCAATACGTGATTGGTCGTTTTATCAACATTAAAAATCACTCGTTACGAGTAAAAATACTTGTTGGACTTGAATGTCTATTTTTCTTTTAATGCGCGGCACTAGCCGAGTCGGCATTAATTAAATAAAAGAGAAAGATAAATGAAAGAGACAACATCACTAGAACAAGCTCGTACGAGCTACAATGTTCGTCATTGGAGCCAAGGTTTTTTTGGTATTAATGATCAAGGTGATGTGTATGTTGCGCCCAAGGCTCATGCCCCAGAGCAAACCATTGCATTAACAGATATCGCAAAGCAACTACAAGATAAAGGTTTAAGCTTACCTGCTTTAGTTCGTTTTCCGCAAATTTTACACCATCGTGTACACAGCTTATGCGGCGCATTTAATACAGCAATTGAAAACTATGGTTACCCTAAAGACTACTTATTAGTTTACCCAATAAAAGTAAACCAACAACGTGAAGTGGTTGAAGAAATAGTAGCAAGCCAAGCACAAGTAGAAAAAAAGCAACTTGGTTTAGAAGCAGGCAGCAAACCTGAATTACTTACGGTACTAGCACTGGCTGAAAAAACCAGCGCTGTTATTGTATGTAACGGCTACAAAGATAAAGAATACGTTCGTTTAGCACTTATTGGCGAAAAGCTAGGTCATAAAGTGTATATCGTGCTTGAAAAGCTTTCTGAGCTAGACATGGTGCTTAGCCAAGCAAAAGAGCTTAACGTAAAACCACGCATTGGTATTCGTGTACGTTTAGCATCGCAAGGTAAAGGTAAATGGCAAGCGAGTGGCGGCGAAAAATCAAAATTTGGTTTATCTGCATCGCAAGTTTTGCATGTAGTTAATCGTTTAAAAGACGCAAACCAGCTTGATTTACTTCAGCTAGTACATTTTCACTTAGGGTCACAAATGGCGAACATTCGTGACGTACGTTTAGGTGTAAGCGAAGCTGCGCGTTTTTACTGTGAGCTACGTAAATTAGGCGCAGAAATTGATTGTCTTGATGTAGGCGGCGGTTTGGCTGTTGATTACGACGGCACGCGTAGCCAGTCGCATAACTCTATGAATTACAGCTTAGCTGAATATGCAAATAACATTGTGTACACCATTGGTGATACATGTAAGCAATATGAGCAACCAATGCCGACTATTATTTCTGAGTCGGGTCGTGCGCTTACAGCGCATCATGCTGTGCTTATTTCCAATGTTATTGGTACTGAAAGCTATACGCCAGAAGAGTTAGTAGCGCCAGCGGCAGATGCACCCCTTTTATTAAAAAATATGTGGGCATCGTTTGTGCAGTTAACTGATTTAACGGATGACCGTGCATTAATTGAAATTTATCACGACAGCCAAGGCGACTTAGCTGAAGCGCATAACCAGTTTGCATTAGGTTTATTAGACTTATCGCAGCGTGCGTGGGCTGAACAAATTAATATTCGTATTTGTTATGAACTTAACAAGCACATGGATAATAAAAACCGTTTTCATCGTCCTATTATTGACGAGTTAAACGTACGTTTAGCCGATAAGTTTTTTGTAAACTTCTCGTTATTTCAATCGCTTCCAGATGCATGGGGCATTGATCAAGTGTTTCCGGTATTGCCATTAAGTGGCTTAACTGAAGCACCAAAAAAACGTGCTGTATTACTTGATATAACCTGTGATTCAGACGGTGCACTTGAGCATTACGTAGATGGACAAGGTATTGAAAGCACATTACCAGTGCCAGAGTTTAGCGCTGATAAACCTTATTTAATGGGCTTTTTCTTGGTGGGTGCTTATCAAGAAATTTTAGGTGATATGCATAACCTGTTTGGCGATACGCACAGCGCGATTGTTAATATGGATGAGCAAGGCGTTGCAAGCATTACTGAGATAAACCAAGGTGACACTGTTGCTGATATGATGCGATATGTACATTTAGATGTTGAAAGTTTTCAGAAATCATATGAGCAGTTGGTAAGCGCAAAAATTGAAAAACACGAACAGCAAAGCGTTTTAGACGAGTTGCAAAGCGGCCTTGATGGCTACACTTATTTAGAAGAGTTATAAGCAATGTCGACTTTGTTTGGTCACGCAGATCACTCATTGTACTCAAATGGGATGACGTTTTTACGTCGTCCTATGGTGCAAAACATTAATGCAATTGACGCTGACGTAGTTGTTTTAGGCTTACCGTTTGATTTAGCGACATCGGGTCGCCCTGGTGCACGTTTAGGTCCTGATGCGATTCGTCGTGCGTCGGTTCATTTAGCATGGGAAGACACTAAGTACCCGTGGACGTTCCCGTTGTTTGAGCGCTTAAAAGTGGCAGACGCAGGGGACTTTACTTACCCTGTTGGCGATCCTGAGTATTTTACTGCGCAACTAGAAATGGCTGCTGAGCAAATACTTCGCCAAGGTAAAACGCTATTAGGTTTAGGGGGCGATCACTTTGTGACGCTTCCGTTATTACGTGCTCATGCAAAAATACATGGCAAAATGGCGCTGGTACATTTTGATGCGCACACAGATACCTATAGCAATGGCTCGCGATTTGATCACGGCACTATGTTTTACCATGCGCCAATGGAAGGGCTAATTGATGTTGAGCACAGTATACAAATAGGTATTCGTACCGACTTTGATCAAAGCAAACATGAGTTTGCTGTAATTGATGCAATGCAAGCTAACGATTTACATGCAAATGATATTGCAGCGCAAATACTTGAACGGGTAGGTGACCTACCTGTTTACTTAACGTTTGATATAGATTGTTTAGACCCTGCGTTTGCGCCTGGTACAGGCACTCCTGTTTGTGGTGGTTTAACGTCAGATAAAGTACTTAAAGTACTGCGTGCGCTAAAAGGCATAAACATGGTAGGTATGGATGTGGTAGAAGTATCACCGTCGTATGACCAAAGCGAGCTTACCGCTATTGCCGCAGCAACCATTGCGAGCGAATTACTGCATTTGTGGACGCATAAAAATAAGTACTAATTTTACAAATTAAGTACTACAAAAAAGGGTATGCGCAGGCATACCCTTTTTGCTCTTATAAGTTAGATTAATTTAAGTTCTTATTTTATTTAATACGGCAATTTCTTTTAACCATATAACGCTCAGCCCAATAAGAGGGAGGTTAGTGGTTACAGGGTTAAATGCTTCAATAAGCAATTGCGGCTGCATTATAACTACAGCAAATAAAAGCCCCACAAGCGCCAATATATTTAAAGCTACCAGGTGCTTATTTTTATAAAATACAATTAAACACAAGCCAAATATAATTTCGCCGACTCCTGCCGAACGCGTAATTAAATCAGACACTTCCTGTGAAAAACCAGCACTGCCAGTCATTAATTTTTCAAGCGGTGCAATATGATAAAGCTTTGGGAAAAAGCCATGATATATCCAACTTAAACTTACTATGTAACGAGCAAGTTGAATATAAAACGTGTTACTTTCTGGCATTATCAATACGCTCTTGTGCACTTGGATGGCTAGATAAGTACTCTAATAAGTTATTTACTTTTTCGAGGTGTTTGTTTTCGCTAGTATGACTTTCTTGCAGTGCTTCTATCGCATCAGCAAAGTCATTGCTTGAATACCCTAACAACTCCAATTGGGTGAGTGCAAAAGTATCTGCCTCGCGTTCCATATCACGTGAAAATCCTTGCTGAGCAAACGATGCACCTGTACCTAACGCTACTTCGGCAACACCTTCTAAATCACCAAATACAACCGCTAACACAATAGTACTTGCGGCAGATTGAGCTGTAATACGTACGCTATGTTGATGCACTACATGACCCATTTCGTGTAGTAATACCGCTTTTAAGGCATTGGGTTTATCGGCAAGTAAATTTGCCAAATCATCAGTAACCACTATACGACCATGGGGTAGCGCAAATGCGTTAGCACCAAAGCTGTCTGATTTATAAAACGATAACCTATAAGCCGATTGATCAAGCGAAAGCTTATTAAGCATGTTTTTGAAATGTGCCTGTACTTTAGCTTGTTGCTCTGCGGGCAGCTCACTTGGGTCAAGCGCAATCTTTTTAATTAGTGTAAAACTTTGCTCCCCCATTTGTTCTACAACATTACGTGGCAGGGTATCAACACTGTAAACAGCAATGGCGGGTACGGCTTTATAAAGTACTAACCACATAAAGAGCGGTGTAAATATGACTGCGGCTAAAATTGCCCATTTACTTTTTTCAAGGCGTTCCATTACGTGATGGTTATTTGCTTTAAATGGCCATCTGTAATTTACATCAAGAGGGATAAAACGACTGCCATCTTCAAAGTTTAGTTCGTCGGCAAGTCCGGCCATTCCCGAACTTAAATTAAGACTTGAGATTGCGTGGCGAGCTATAACGTGTTCATCGTTGATAATTTCAATGTGTGTGTCGCTAATAGTTGCAACACACACCTGATAATTACTCGATGCGATGGGAAAAAAATGTCCCTTTACATGCATGGTGAGCTCTTAAGTTAAAGAAAGGTCAATATCAAATACGTTTGCAGCTTCTTCAGCAAATGATGATTGCTGTTCTTGCGCGGTATCGATTAGGTTTAATGCGCCAGGATAAATAGTGACGTTAGTTACATCAGCGAGCATTTTTGATGTACGTACTTTTGTCCATGGGTATGCAAGGCCTAAAGAAAATACAATAGCCAACATATTAGTTAATAGTAAAACAGCGAAAGGAACTGGTTTTAGCTCAGATTTAAATGTAGCAACGCCTTCAAAATGGCTGTTATCAAAAATATGATTTCTAATAGCGGCATGCCATACAGCAGAAACAATGGCAATCATCAGCACATAGGCAATCATCATAAGTATAGGTAGCATAACCATTGCAGGGGAGCTTTCTAAATTTTGTTGATTTTCAACATCTAATAAATTGAGGCCAAATAACCCTAAAATCCCCATAAATACAACCATAGTGATAGAGCTCACCACAAAACATATAAGCGCTGTTAGGTAATAGGTTTCGCCTTTTAGGTTTACAGTAAGTGGTTTGTCGCCGTAACTAATGTTGCTATGGATATAGCTATCAATACGTTTTATAACATACGGCATTAATAAATAAAGTGTAAATATGCTGGCGATAGGCAAAAGTATAAAGTTAATAAAGGCTTCGCCGTAATTGCCTTTAAAAGCAAAACGAACATTACGATGGCGCGTCATGCGCATATTAAAACGTAAACCTTGATTAATAATCCACGGCATTAAAAATATAAAACCAAGAACAAAAAATAGACCTAATATAGGCATAAAGCTAATAGAAAATGTGTAAATAAAAAACACAATAACTGCTAAAATCCGACCTTTTAAAATCTGTATTGGCGTTGCTAGGTAGTCAAAGCTATGACCGTCTATACGAGTGTGACCGTAAAAATAGCGATGTGTGCGTACTTTAGCCCACGCTGAATATATGCCAAGCGTAATAACGCTAAGTAATATATTTACAATCCAAATACCAAAAAACTCACCGCCTTTACCACTAAACTGCACTTTTCCACTAAAAATTGGTTCAGCTGGTTTATTTATTGATGGGGTTGTTTCAGAGGGGGTAGGGTGTATTGATTCCATTAAAATTATATCCATGTTTTTTTTGTTAATTTACCTGTTTTTAGTGCAAAATTCAATATTTATAATGTTTGCAGCTTTGCTGCAAGCACCAAAAATAGGCAGTGCATAGGTTTTTACACTCATTATTTAATACGCTCCATAAATAAATATTGTTACATGTCGTGTTTTTAAACTTGCTTACCTTTTAATATTTAATTAAACAGCTATAAATAGAGTTAGTTGTATTATAAATATAACGTTATTAATTATGTATTAAGCGCGCCTAGGTACACTTAAGTAAGTTGATTTATATATCAAAATAATTAATTGTTACCGTTATAGTGCTGTAAGTTAAATGAATTTGTTGGTGCTTATCATCGTTAAAATAATATTAGGATACTTATTATGCTTCACGCGGTAGTTTTGGGGGGATTAGAATTTAGTCCACTGATTGTTTATTTCCCAATTGCGTTTATTTTAACCGCGCTGACTCGTTTTGTTTTGCATCGATTAGATTGGCACGATCGTATTTGGAAGGTGGCTTGGTTTGAGGTGTCACTATTTGTTTGTTACTTGGCACTCGCCGTCTATTTACTAAGTGGAAGATAAATTGAATGATTAAATATCTGCGTATTACTTTTACTATAGTGGTTGTTATAGCTGCGGTTTTTGCTGGGCGTTGGGTTTGGACTGACTACATGCATACTCCTTGGACGCGCGACGGTCGCATTCGAGCAGACATAGTTACAGTTGCTCCAGACGTTTCGGGTTGGGTCACAACTTTAAATATTAAAGATGGTCAAAGTGTGAAAAAAGGCGAAGTTCTTTTTAATGTTGATCAAAAGCGTTACCAAGCAGCGCTTGATAAAAGTAAAGCCAATACAGAAAATGCGCTATATACATGGGAACTTGCTAAACATAAATACGAAAGGCGTGTTGAGCTAAGCACCCAACAAGCAATAAGTGAAGAAACACTAGAATCAACACGTATCAACACCAAAATTGCCGAAGCAAATTATAACTTAGCTAAAACAGAGCAAACAATTGCGCAATTAAATGTTGATAGAACGCAAATAGTTGCACCTGCATCGGGGCAAATAATTAATCTGAATTTACGCCAAGGTAACTATGTAGCTCAAGGCACCCCTGTGTTTGCTATCGTGCGGTTAGATTCGTTTTACGTAACGGGTTACTTTGAAGAGAGTAAAATACCGCTTATTTATCCTGATCAAAAAGCTAAAATAGCGCTTTTAAGTGGTGGTAAGCAATTAACAGGGCATGTAGTGAGTGTAGGTAAAGCAATTGCAAATACGAATACACAAAGTAACGGACAACTTTTACCGCAAGTGCAACAAACATTTAATTGGGTGCGCTTATCGCAACGTATTCCTGTTGATATTAAATTAGACACACTACCCGAAAAGATTCAGCTTAGTGCAGGAATGACCGCCACAATACATCTCGCTACACGTTAAGGGGAAGACTGTGGGCGTTGTATTACAAAATTTGTTTTTTCCTAAAAAGCAGGCAATCATTTTTGCGATTAAGGGCGTTATAGCCATGGTAATGGCGCTTACTATCGCTATGTGGCTTAATCTTGAAAGACCTTATTGGGCGTTAGTCTCGGCTATATTTTTGCAATTACGCCCGCAAAGCGGATTGGTTATTGAAAAAGCAATTTGCCAAATAATAGGCACCATAGTGGGTGGTTTATTTGGCATATTACTTTTAACTCAGCTAATTCTTTACCCTTATTTAGCGCTAGGTGCACTTGCATTATGGTTGGGGGTAAACTCTGCGTTATCGGCAATGGTACGCCAAGCAAACTTTGTTTATGCGTTTGCTATGGCAGGTGTAACAGCCGCTATTATTGTACTTTTAGTCATGGTTACTCCGGCAATGGTAAGCAGTCAAAGCATATTTGATATTGCACAAGCGCGCGTGAGTGAAATAGTAATAGGCTCAATATGTGCAGGCCTTGTGAGCCATTTATTTTGGCCTGTAAAAGTTAAACACTTACTGCAAGTTCAAGCGCGGTCGGTTATAAATCAAACGTTAGATTATTTAGTAACTGAGCTTGATTCTAAAGGCTCGCACGAAAATCGTCATCAACAAATAGATGGCATTATGGCAACGTTAGGATCTATAAACGAAGACTCTAGCGCAGTAAGATACGAAGGACCAAAAGGTCCAGGGCGCTCGCGTGCTGCAAATCAATTGTCGCAAAAAGTACTTTCTTTACTGGCTTCAATTCAAATAGTTGGTCGTCTACAACGAAACCACGCAGACCTTATTACTCCTACACTAGACAAATTAATAAGTAAACTTAAACACGTATTCGCGCAAATTAAAGAATCTGACGATTTTGATTACTGCGCCGAACAAGTTAAAACACTGCGTAAAGAGCTAACCGACTATAGAGCAAATACGGTGTGTGATTCGCCATTTGAATCTCACATGCTCAATGTGAGCTTAGAAGTAGCAGCCGACTTAACAATTTTACTACGCGCATACAGAGCTTTAGAACAACGCGATAAAACATTATTAAATGCACCCAGTATGCTTACATATCGTGACCCATTAGCTGGCATTATAGTTGGATTTAGAACTGCTTTGGTGTTTTCTATCGGCGCATTTATTTGGATTAATACAGGTTCTTCAGCGGCATTATTAATTATGATTTTACCGGTAATATTTTCGATAATGCTGGCGCGAATACCCTTGGCTATTTTACAGGTTGTAATTAAACGTTTATTGGCAGGTATAATTGTTGCTACTTTTGTGACTATTTTTTATGCGTTAAATTTACTGTCGCAAAGTGGTGGGCAATTAGAAATATTATTGCTTGTATTAGCTGGTCCGTATTTTTTGGGTTTGCTGTTACTCGCTGATCAACAAACGCTGCCATACGGCTTAGGGTTTTGTATTCCATTTACTATTTTGGTTAGACCCAGCACGGATATGAGCCTAGCGTTTTCAATTGATTATACACTCAGCTCTGCAATCGCTATTTTTGCTGGCGTGAGTATTTTATTTTGGATTTTTCAGTTATTTACAGGACCAAGTGTTCAGTTACTTGTTCATCGTGTTTTTAAGGCTACCTATAAAGATTTACTCGAAATAAATACCCATCAAACTCCGAGTATTTGGTACAACCGCCGTATGGCAGATAGGTTAATACGTTTAACTAATTACGATCAGGGTTCACACTCACGCGCTATTACCGATTTGGCTCTAACCGGTCTAAACTTAGGGCATGCCTCAGTGCGATTAAAATCAATTTGCGAAAACCTTGCTGGTGACACAAAGCTAAAATACCTAAATGAGTGGCAACGCACGTTGGCTGATGCATTTATGCTGGCTACCAAAGGTAAGTTTGATGAAAACTTTAAGCAAGCGTCTGATAATCTTTATAACGAATTAGCCGCATCTGTTGGTGATTCAAACCAATTAGAGGCAATAAAAGGGATGTTTATTCGTATTAATCTGACCTTTGAAAGAAGTGCCAGCAAGATAAATTAACCCTATTCGCTGCTTTTCGAGTTCAGATGTTATACCGAAATCTGTTATACTTGATGGACAATTTTATGGGGCTGTTATGATTTCAAAAAACCAACTCAAACTTATTCGCCAACTTGGCCAAAAAAAGTACCGAAAGCAATATAATCAATACCTTGTACAGGGTGAAAAAAATGTACTTGAGTTACTAAACAGCCCATTAAATGCGGTTAATATTTTTGCTACTGATGAATTTATAAATGCGTACCAAGGTGAGTATCAGCACGCTAATTTTATTGAAGCGGATGAAGAGACCCTCACTAAAGCAAGCACATTAGTTAGCAATAATGCAGCCATTGCTATTGTTGATATGCCAAAGGCGGCTTTACCACAAGCAAATGGCTTAATACTCGCGCTTGATGGCGTATCAGATCCTGGTAATTTAGGCACAATAATTAGAGTAGCTGATTGGTACGGTATTAAACATATAGTAACTAGCACCGACAGCGCAGACGCTTACAACCCTAAAACAATTAGCGCCACAATGGGCTCATTTGTAAGGGTATCGGTAAGCCAAGTAGATTTACCTGATTACTTACAGTCTTTAAATTTACCTGTTTACGGTGCTTTTTTAGATGGACAAAGTGTACATAAAGCCCAATTTACGGGCTCAGGCGTTTTACTAATGGGCAGTGAGTCGCATGGTATACGCGAGACATGTGCAAATTTAGTGACCAATAAAATAACCATTCCCGCTTTTGGTGGTGCAGAGTCACTTAATGTTGCAATGGCGACCGGTATCATTTTAGATAACTTTAAACGACAAGCTTAATCTATTAGTAAATTATGGGTTAAATTGTTTATGACAAATAACAATAATAAATTGGTAATAACAATAAGATGCGCTTAAGCACTATTAAATTAGCGGGCTTTAAATCGTTTGTAGAGCCCACTAAAATTCCATTTCCTGATCAAATGACGTGTGTTGTAGGTCCTAATGGCTGTGGCAAATCTAACGTTATTGATGCAGTACGATGGGTGCTAGGTGAAAGCTCTGCTAAAAACCTGCGTGGCGATGCCATGACCGATGTTATTTTTAATGGTTCAACTAATCGTAAAGCCATATCGCAAGCTTCTGTAGAGCTTGTTTTTGATAACGATAAAGGTAGTCCTTCAAATACATTTGCTGATCGAAACCAAATTGCGATTAAGCGCTTAGTAACGCGCGACGGGCTGTCGCTGTACTTTTTAAATGGCAGTAAATGCCGTAAGCGTGATATTACCGATATATTTTTAGGCACTGGTCTTGGTCCGCGTAGTTACGCGATTATTGAGCAAGGGATGATCTCGCGCTTAATAGAAAGTAAACCACAAGAATTACGCGTATTTTTAGAAGAAGCTGCTGGTGTTTCTAAATACAAAGAGCGCCGCCGTGAAACACAAACACGTATTAAAAGCACCCGCGAAAATCTTGAACGTTTGTTAGATGTGCGTAAAGAGCTGCAAAGCCAGTTAGATAAATTGGCTGTGCAGTCGGTTGATGCAAAAAAATACCGTGAGTTAAAAGCGCAAGAACGCACATTAAAAGGGCAAATTGCGGTTTTAAAATGGCAAAAGTTACACCAGCAGCAACTTGAAAAAAGTACTCTAATTAAAAAACTGAACGATCAAATTTCGTTTTTTAAAACAGCTAACTCAGGGCACGACGATGTACTTGCAAGCTTAGAAGGGCAAGTACAAGCTCAGCAAGATAAGCTAAGCGACGCACAGCACCAGCAACATGTAATACACACCGAGCTTACCCGGGCTGAGCAACAGCAAATAAATGTAAAGCAACAAATCCAAACGCTTAAGCTAAATTTAATTAAATTACAGCTACGCCAAACTCAGAGTACTGAGATTAAAACGCAGCAGCAGATTGTGTGTGAACAACTAAATGAAACCCTTCAAGAGGCAAGTGAAAACGCGTTAATGTGCGAAGAGCAAGTTAGGAAGTTAACGCATGAGCTTGAGGAATTATTAGCACTTAAGCAGCACCGCTATACCCATTGGCAAACGTTGAGTGAGCAACAGCAACAACTCAATAATAATGCACAACTGCATAGCAGTCAGATTAAACAAACTCAACAGCAAATAAGCCACGTTAACGAGCAACGTAATCAGTTAAATGCGCAGCTTACTGAGCTACAAAGTAGCGATGTAGAACAGCAATTAATAGAGCAAACACAGCAAACACAAGTATTAACTCAAGAGCTTGCCATTAAACAAACTGGGCATACACATTGTAGCGCTGAGCTTGAAATACAAAACGCGCTTGTTAATAACGCACAAAAGAAGCACTCGATACTTACTCAAAAAGTAAATGAGTTAAAAGCCAGTATAATGGGGCTTAAAAGTACATTAGGACTTGATGAAGAAACCTCTAATGCAAATGGGTTGTTTAGTCAGTTAAGTGTTAAAGAGGGTTTTGAGCATTTAATAGAGCAGGCACTTAAATCGTTAGAGCACTTAAATGTAAGTGAGCAGCAAGCTGATAATAGTGTGTGGCCAATTAGTGGTAAGCATATTGCTGCAAATAGCTTAGCGGTGTTCATAACAAGCGGTATTTATCCAGATCATTTAACGCGTATTGCTTATAGCGAGGGCGGTGATTTAACGCTGTTAAATGATGATTTTTATATAGCTGTTATGGATAAAAACGGTGCAATGCATGGTCGTAACTGGCATGTAATTGCTGATCGTAACGCAGAAAACTCATTACTTTTAAAACATAAGCAATTGCAGGATAAAGCTCAGCAGTTAATTGATGCCGAGGATGAGCTACAACAAGTAACATTAACGCTTGATGGGAATACAGCTCAGCAAGCGAAGTTAACTAACGAGCAAAGTGAGCTAAAAGAAGCGATACATCAGTTAGCGCAAAATATAGCGGTAGCCAGTACACGAAGCGATATGCTTAAGCAGCAAGTAGCGCAATTTAAGCTGCAACTAGAAAAACTACAGCAACAAAAACAGCAATTAACCACTGCGCTTTTGCAATTAAATACCGTGCTTGATGAGCAAACAGAGCAATTTGAAGTTTTTAATGAGCGGCAACTTAACTTAGCGGATGAGCTAGACGCTGCAAATAACTTACGCTCACAAAGTGATAAAAGTTATAGCGAAGCATTAAGCATGCTTGAGCAATATAAAACACAAGCGCATAGAGCAACGCTTACTGAACAAAAGGCACGCAGTGAATGGCAGTTAAGCAAAACTAAATTGACCCATGCAGAGCAAGAGCATATTAGTGCATTTGAAGGTGCACAAGAATTACTCAATGAAATAGAAGAGCTGCTTATACCAGAGCAAGAGCTTAGCGATAAAATAACGCAGTTTTTAGCGCAGCATCAAAAAGGTGAGCAAGCCTTGGTATTACTTCAAAAAGAATTAATTCAAGCTAAAGAAAGCTTAAACACCAAGCAAATAAGCCTTAAAAATTCACAAGGTGAGCTGGTGGGCTTGCAAGAGCAGCATCAAAAGTTAACAATTGAAGAACAAAGCTTACTTATAAAAGCACAGGCTGCGCTTGAGCCATTAGAAGAGCTAAAGCAAAGCTTAAAAGCGATACTTGATGAATTACCAGACTCACTAAGTTTAAGTGCAGCGCAAAATCAGTTAACCGGATTTACTAATCAGCTAGAAAAATTAGGCGCGGTAAACTTAGCGGCAATTGAAGAATTTGATTTAGCTAAAGCACGCAGTGATTATCTTGATAATCAATTAGATGACTTAACAAAAGCGTTAAGTACGCTTGAAGGTGCAATTCGTAAAATTGATATAGAGACTAAAACACGCTTTAAAGCTACCTTCGATCAGGTAAATGAAGACTTTGCAGAGCTATTTCCTAAAGTTTTTGGTGGTGGTAGTGCGTATTTAGAATTAACCAGTGACGATTTACTCGAAAGTGGTGTTAGTATAATGGCACGGCCACCAGGCAAAAAGAATTCAACAATACATCTGTTAAGTGGTGGAGAAAAAGCGCTGACCGCATTATCATTAGTGTTTTCTATATTCAGGCTCAATCCAGCTCCTTTCTGTATGCTGGACGAAGTAGATGCGCCATTAGATGATGCCAACGTAGTGCGTTTTTGCCGTTTGGTTGAAGAAATGTCACAATCAGTGCAGTTTATTTATATTAGTCATAATAAAATTGCGATGGAAATGGCTGGCAGGTTAACAGGCGTAACTATGGCAGAACCAGGTGTATCACGTATGGTTGCTGTAGATATTGAACAAGCAGTGCAACTTGCACATGTATAATTTTTATAGAAAGTGTATTATTTTAAGTAATACATGGGTCTAGGCATAACAAATAATAAAAGGTGAGGGGATGGCCGAACAATTAAGGTGGGTTTTAATCATTATCAGTGTAGTAGTCATTGGTGGCTTACTTATACATGGTCTATGGTCAGTTAGAAAAAAAGACCGCCCAGAAGTATCAAATGATGAACGGGTTGAACCGTCGCAAGAAAGTGCGCCGATCAAATCACACTCTCCTCGTGTTAAAGCTGAGGTGAAAGAGCCTGAGATAAACCAGCGTGATGAGCCACAATTTGGTGAGTTAAACTTCGATACCAATGAGCCACAAATAGAAATAGATGTGCCAGAAACACCAATTGAAGACGACCTAACAATTGTTGATGAGCCAGCAGAAGTTGTTGAGCAAAGTGATGGTGAGAAGCCTGCGGCTATGTCTGACTTTGTGATAGTACATATTCAAATGCCTGATGGACTTAGTATGCAAGGTAGTAAATTATTACCTGCAGTAAATACATTAGGCTTTAAGTACTCTGAAGAAGGCTTTTTTAATCGACATATTGACCCAGCTGGGCAAGGTCCTGTTTTATTTAGACTGGTAAATATGTACAACCCAGGCACGTTCGATATTGATAATATGGAACAATTTAGTACCGCTGGGGTTAGCTTATTTATGACATTACCGTGTGAAGGTGATGGCTTAGCTGCATTTAACATGTTGCACAGCGCAGCTAAAAAGCTTAGCGATGAATTTGGTGCACAAATTTTAGATGCTGAACGCCAAGAAATGACAGTAGACCGTATTCGTCTTTATGTTGAACAGGTTCGTGCATTTTCTGCGTAATTAGCGCACAAGTTATATTTTGTAAGCCACTGGACGTTGACTCGTCAAAGTGGCTTTTTTTATGTTTTTTTGAGGTTTAAATGTCTAGCAGCATTAGTGAGCAAATTAATCATTTTCGTACCATATTAGAGCAACACAATTACAATTATTATGTACTCGATACTCCCAGTATTCCCGATTCCGAATACGATAGATTATTACGTGAACTAAGTGCTCTGGAAAACGAACATCCAGAATTTTTAACGGCTGATTCACCTACTCAAAAAGTAGGTGGTGCTGCGTTAAGTAAATTTGAGCAAGTTGCGCATCAAGTGCCTATGTTATCGCTTGATAACGCGTTTAGTGAAGAAGAATTCACTGCGTTTAATCGCCGTATAAAAGAGCGTTTAATGAGTACTGATGAGCTTACTTTTTGTTGTGAGCCAAAACTTGATGGTTTAGCTGTATCAATTATTTATCGTGATGGTGTGCTTGTACAAGCAGCGACTCGAGGTGATGGTTTTACCGGTGAAAACATTACTCAAAATGTAAAAACAATTCGTAATGTACCGCTTAAGTTACGTGGCGATTATCCGAAAGAGCTTGAAGTGCGCGGCGAAGTATTTATGGATAGCGCAGGTTTTGACAAACTAAATACTGAAGCAGAAAAGCGTGGCGATAAAGTATTTGTTAACCCACGTAATGCAGCAGCCGGTAGCTTACGACAACTCGACTCTAAAATTACCGCTAAGCGCCCACTCATGTTTTACGCATATAGCACTGGGCTTGTTGCCGATGGCAATATTCCCCAGGATCATTATCAGCAATTAGAAAAGTTGACTGATTGGGGTTTACCTCTGTGCCCAGAAACAAAATTAGTTGAAGGTCCAAAAGCCGCGCTTGAGTACTACAGCGATATTTTAACGCGCCGTAGCTCACTTAAATACGAAATTGATGGCGTAGTAATTAAAATAAATGAAAAAGCCTTACAAGAGCGCTTAGGCTTTGTAGCTCGCGCACCTCGTTGGGCTATTGCGTATAAATTTCCGGCACAAGAAGAAATAACACAATTATTAGATGTAGAATTTCAAGTGGGCAGAACTGGTGCTATTACTCCCGTTGCGCGTTTAGAGCCTGTTTTTGTCGGCGGCGTAACGGTATCAAATGCAACGCTTCATAATGGCGATGAAATTGCGCGTTTAGGTGTAAAAGTGGGGGATACGGTTATTATTCGCCGTGCAGGTGATGTAATTCCGCAAATAACCCAAGTTGTACTTGAACGCCGACCTGATGATGCCCGAGATATTGAATTTCCGGTGACGTGCCCAATCTGTGATTCACATGTTGAAAAAGTTGAAGGTGAAGCCGTCGCTCGTTGCACTGGTGGTTTAGTTTGCCCTGCACAACGTAAGCAAGCAATTAAACACTTTGCATCGCGCAAAGCCCTCGATATAGATGGTCTTGGCGATAAAATTGTTGATCAACTTGTTGATAGAGAACTTATAAAAACACCGGCTGATTTGTTTATTTTAAAACAAGGGCATTTTGAGTCTCTTGAGCGTATGGGACCTAAGTCAGCTAAAAACTTGGTAACAGCACTTGAAGAAGCTAAAGGAACTACGCTTGCGAAGTTTTTATACTCATTAGGTATTCGTGAAGCCGGGGAAGCAACAGCACAAAATTTAGCTAATCACTTTCTAACACTTGAAAATGTAATAAATGCCAGCATTGATAGTTTAACGCAAGTAAGTGATGTAGGCGAAATAGTAGCTGCTCATGTTCGTGGCTTTTTTGATGAAGAGCATAATCTAGCTGTTGTAAATGCACTTGTAGATCAAGGTGTAAATTGGCCACAACTGAGTGCGCCTTCAGAGGAAGAACAACCACTTGCTGGGCTTACTTATGTGCTTACTGGTACGCTAAATACACTAAATCGTAATGATGCAAAAGCACGTTTGCAACAATTAGGAGCTAAGGTGTCAGGTAGTGTATCTGCTAAAACTGATGCATTAGTGGCAGGCGAAAAAGCAGGTTCAAAACTAACTAAAGCGCAGGATCTAGGTATAGACATACTAACTGAAGACGAATTAATAAAACTGCTTATAAAGCATAACGGTTAGGTAAATAACAATGAGCCGATACGGACCAGAATATTGGGATAAGTATGGAAGTTATCGTACACCCATCGCATTTCATTTAAGTGTATTGGTACTACTGCGCTCTTATTTTATTTGGGTTATTGCGGCGTTAAGTCGCCGACCTGAACTGGATTTAATGTCGTTATTTTTTAAAAATAAAAATGACTTTTTTATTGCAATAGCGATTGGAAGTATTGCAATAATACCGACTATTTTATTTTGTTTACGCAGACCACGAGATTCACACAGTGCGAGCGACAGGTTAGCAAAAATATGGCGACATATGCGCTGGCCTCTTATTTTATGTGCCGTTATTGATTTAATATGGTTAAGTATTCAAGCTGCACATAGCCACTACCTATTTTCATTATCGTTAGCTATACAAATGGTTATTGTGTTGTGGGTATTATGGTATTTAGCCAAAAGCCGTTATTTAACAGTGTTTTTTAATGATTGGCCAGAGCCAACAGAAAAAGCATCAGAAGAAAAAAAGCTACTTAAAAAGGATTAGCGGTGGACGCTGTAAATAAAAAAATAGCGATAGCGATTTCGTTAATTGGATTAGTACTTATTATTTTGATGATAAGTACTAAGTTTTTAGAATATATGTGGTTTAAAGCATTATTTGGTTTGTGGTTATTTGTTTTTTGCTCAAGTGTTTATAGGCTTACACCGTTATTTAAATCTAGAAACCCGTTAACCGATTTTATTCAGCGTGATGCACAACATTTATTATTATTTAGTTTGATGGGCTTTTTTGATAAAAAACACGGTCCAGATTGGCTCATCATTGAAAGTATTGAGCGTATAACGATTAAAGACGACGAACTAATAATACACAGTAATAACGAGCGTCAATTTAGTGCTAGTTTACCGGCTAAAAAAGTTGAACTAGACACATTTTTAAAACGTATTCTTACCGATTCTGAAAAACAAACCATTACATTTGATTAAGCCAATTTACGCTTATTCGATAATGTAATGATTAGTTGGGTATTAATATAGTGTTGGTTTATTAAGCCAAGCTTTATTTTACTCTTGTCACATTTGGTTATAACTAACCAACTATTCAATGAGGCTGTTATGTTGAAATGGAATGATGTTATTAATTTTGCCAATAATGGCAACCCTACGCCAGCTCAAAAGGTTGTTAAAACCGACCAGCAGTGGCGAGAAGTACTTTCTGAAGACGAATACTACGTAACACGTAAAAAGGGCACTGAACGCCCTCACAGCTCTGGTAGCTGCACATTATTAGAACCGGGTAAATACGCATGTATTTGTTGTGATAACTTGTTGTTTGATGCAGATGAGAAGTTTGATAGTGGTACGGGATGGCCTTCATTCACACAGCCAGCAACGATAGAAGCTATCGGTTACATTAGCGATATGAGCCATGGCATGGAACGTGTTGAAGTTGTATGTAATGTTTGTGATGCACATTTAGGACATATTTTCCCTGATGGACCATTACCTACAGGCTTACGATATTGTGTAAATGCACTGTCGATGAAAAAGCTTTAATACCACGTTTGTTACTTGGGGTTAGAGGTTGTACTAAGGTCTAGTCCCATTTCTTTTGCTGTATGTAAAATCTTATCTAAACGCTGCGTCTGTTCGCTTTGTAACTGAGCTTTATTAAGCAGGGCGTAGCATCTTTTAGCAAGTTCTGTATTAAATGAGTTACCTTGCTGTTTAGTCGAATCAAATAAACACTGTAGTAAATTAAGCGCGATGCTTGCATTGCGAGGCATGACTCTAAAAGCTTGTGTAAAGGCTTCTAATGCAGTGCTGAGTTGCCCTTTATTAAATTGATTTACAGCATGATTATTAAGTTCTTTCGGACCCATTTTAATATCGCGACGTTCACTTTGTTGCTGCTGAATATAACGTAAATAGGTGGTGTCGCTAACGACAGGGTGCCTCTCACAATGACTAATTATTTGAGTAAATAAATTCTGTGCTTTTTGATGAAAGCCTAACTCGTGGAACGCTTTAGCTTTATCGAGTGCGCCATCAACAGAGCGAATATGCGTGTCGTCATCGTCGAGTTGTTCAATTAGTTTTTTTGCTTTTTTATGTTCATCTTTTAAATAATGTAATCGTGCATTAAGTACATCAATTTGCGCTTGATTAGCATTGTTAGGAAACTGTTTTTTTAAATCATTAATGTATTGATTAGTTTGTCTAGAAATTCGTTGTATTTGGTCTGTTTGATCTGTTGTTAACGCAAAATCGATACCAGCACGGGCTGCATTTAAATACACGTCGGGGTGGTCATGTATTGAATGTTTTGCATAACTAGCGATATCTTTTTGTGTTAGATAGCTTTTTTCGTAATCGTGATTAATAAGCGACACATTACTTAGTGATTTTTGACGAGAAATATTACGCGGAGCAATATTAACGGCTTCACTTAAAAACTCTTGAGCTAGCTCAAACTGATTCAGCTTTATTTCTAGTTGCCCTAATAAATCAAGTGCTACTAAACGTGTCTCTTGGCGCTCTAGCATTGTTTTAAGCATACGCTGCGCTAAAATATGTTCATTATTTGCAATTAAAGCTTCAACTAACCCTACCTTTGCCCAAGCAAATTTTTGAATATCGAGAACTGATTTAAAAAAACCTTTCGCATCTTGATTTCTATTTAAACGAAGTAGGGCGTCGCCCTTTAAGCGTAATAAAATTGGGCTGTAGTTATTGTTTTTTTTATCAAGCGCCGTGTCTATATACTTAATTGCTTTTGAATCATTACCGTCATCAATAAGTGCGTACACTGTTTGTAGGTCGTGCTTTCTTTTTAAAATTCGCTCAATACGAGTTTTAAGTTCTTGTACTGTAAATGGTTTTACTAAAAAATCGTCAGGCTGTAATTCAAGTACGCTGTGCACAAGAGAGCCGCTTGTTTCAGCAGATATAAAAATAAAGCCAGTAGAGTGCTTAATTAAATGCTTAACACGGAGCTCTTCATAAAGTTGATAGCCGTCTTGTTGCTTGTTTAGATTAAATGAGCAAACAATTAAATCAAATTCTTCACTTAAGCAGTGCTCTTTTGCTGAACTTGCATGATCGGCAAAGCGCAACTGCCGAAAGCCTAGTCTTTCTAGCGATTGTTTCATATAGCTTTGAGCAAGCGGTTGCTCCTCTACTATAAGTATTTTGGCTTTTGAATAGATCTTAGTTGGCATTGGCTTAAGCGTTATTATATTTAACACAGACTATAATCAACAGTTTAACTGCTTACAAGGGAATTTAAATGATAGCTGTATTTATTAGGTACTTAATTTTGCCTAATACGTTTATATGGTTAAAAAAGTCCGGTTTTTACATCAGTTTTAAATGCAATACAAGCAAGGCTGGTAGCACATAACTGTGGATATTTAATTTTAGTTAAAGATTATTACAGGCGAAGTAAAAATATTTATATATCGAGCGGTTGGGGTTTTGATATGCAAGTAGCTACTCATAAATTATAAACATAATTATTTTAAGAGAAGATATTTAATAGTTTGTATACTGAGATTAATATTAATTTAAGATTATTTATAAGGAGGGTGTTTTATAGTTTTATATGTAGTGGCTGGTACTGGATTTGGCGACTTTAACTCTCGCCTTTATTTGTAAAGAGTGACGATACTATTTTATTTATAGATGAGCTAATTTATATATAGTGGTTGGTACTGGAATTGGTGACTTTAACTCTCGCCGTTATTTGTAAAGGGTGGCGATACTATTTTATTTATAGATGAGCTAATTTATATGTAGTGGTTGGTACTGGACTGGAGCCGGTGACTCTCGCTATTACTTGTAAAGAGTGGTGATGCTATTTTACTTATAGGTGAGCTGATTTATATGTGGTGGGTGATACTGGACTTGAACCAGTGACCCTCGCCTTGTAAGGGCGATGCTCTCCCAACTGAGCTAATCACCCACATATAATAGGTATTATTAAATGTTTGAGATGTACTAAACATTTAATCTGTAATTTGGTGGGTGATACTGGACTTGAACCAGTGACCCTCGCCTTGTAAGGGCGATGCTCTCCCAACTGAGCTAATCACCCAAATTACATTTTAATATACACCACTATAAATAGTGGTGGGTCGTACTGGACTTGAACCAGTGACCCTCGCCTTGTAAGGGCGATGCTCTCCCAACTGAGCTAACGACCCATATTAAATTTTAAAACGCAACTATTAATATAATAATAGGTTTTATATGTGGTGGGTGATACTGGACTTGAACCAGTGACCCTCGCCTTGTAAGGGCGATGCTCTCCCAACTGAGC
>NZ_JADYXF010000039.1:0-18072 GCF_015864385.1 Pseudoalteromonas sp. SWXJZ94C | reverse complement strand
ATGTGGTGGGTGATACTGGACTTGAACCAGTGACCCTCGCCTTGTAAGGGCGATGCTCTCCCAACTGAGCTAATCACCCACATCTAAACAACATCACATTGCTGCGTTGTTGTGGGGCGCTATTATAGATAGAGTTGTAAATGTGTCAACACTTGAATGATAAAAATGTACTGACTGAGGATTTTATAAACAATAGCATAAGGCTGAAGTCTATTTTATCATCAAATTTAAAGTGGTAGTTCAAATAAGCATCTAATAAGCATTTAAAAGTACTCTAAGCTTTATTACGATTAAAACTTAAGTTTACTTTTGCGTTCATGTAACTATTTTATTGGAACTATTTTAATGCTTATTGAAATTGACGTTATTTAATAATTAAGCCGTGTTCTATTTGTGTATTTTTATTTTCAGATCAAAATAGGCAAATTTGGATTTTTACTACTCAAAAGTAAAAGTGACTTAATCTACTATGATTTAAACTGATTTTAGTTAATGAGGTAAATCACCGCAGTTTGAAAAGCCAGCTCTAAAACATTAACAGCTCGTAAATAGAAGTGTTTGTAAGGTATTTGAACGCTGGTTACTAATAAAAGCTTTTTTAAGAGATTTTGTCGATTAATAGAATTTTAAACTATTATGATGGCACATGTTTAATTTGCATATAAATGTATACCATTGCCTTGTTGGTATTATTGCTATGTTAATACAGCAGAGTAGGGCGTTTTTAGTTAACTATCTTAATATGTGGTGCTGTAATCTAAGCAATTGAGGTGTTATTTTGGTTAAATTGCATTTATTAGCACGCTTGATAGCCAGTTTGTTGAAAATTAAACCATTTAAATAAAGCTAAGTAAAAAACTGTTGACTTTATTTTGGGTGATGCATAGAATGCGCCCCGCACTAAGCAATACACGACGTGTTTGTCACGGCGAGTGTTGACTAAGTTGGGGCCATAGCTCAGCTGGGAGAGCGCTTCGCTGGCAGTGAAGAGGTCTGCGGTTCGATCCCGCATGGCTCCACCAAAAATTAGTGTTTGTCCTAGGGTAGCAGTTTTCTGTGTCCCCATCGTCTAGAGGCCTAGGACACCGCCCTTTCACGGCGGTAACAGGGGTTCGAATCCCCTTGGGGACGCCACTTACTTATTTAAGTATTGTATAAAGCAGTGTGACACCGCACTCTCTATGCACGACGTTATCAAGAGTACTAATCTCTTGGGGACGCCACTTACTTATTTTTAATAGGGAAGTGCAGTGTTATTAAGAAAGCTCGCCTGAAACGAGTCTAAAAATTCAGTTGTCCTAGTGACACATTTATGTGTCCCCATCGTCTAGAGGCCTAGGACACCGCCCTTTCACGGCGGTAACAGGGGTTCGAATCCCCTTGGGGACGCCACTTACTTATTTTAAGTATTGTATAAAGCTGTGTGACACCGCACACTCTATGCACGACGTTATCAAGAGTACTAATCTCTTGGGTACGCCATTTACTTATTTTTAATAGGGAAGTGCAGTGTTGTTAAGATTAAATATAATTTAAAAACCTTCATATACCCAATTTCATTTTACTTTCCTTAGTATATTTCAATATAATTTTATTTATAATCCATTCAGTACTAATAAATGTTTTACTTGATAGCATAAATCCACATCAGTTGTATTAAGAAAATGGTTATTTATAATGATTAAAGATTTTAATAGTAAATAATACCAACCTGCATAAATATTTGAACAATTTAATGATTTAAATCACTCTATCACGTTGTTAAAAACTCTTATTTTAACAACTAGATATAAAATTATTTGCTTTGTTAGAGTGTAATTTTCTTGTCGTTAAATCGCGCTTATAGTTAAAGCTAATTGGTATAACTATATTAACGCTATTAGTAATGCCTTTAGTTCTTAAAATGATCAATGCTTTAATTCAATTAGTATTAAACATCCAACTTTACTTGGAGGATTTATGGCGAGCGGATGGGCACGAGATGGTGCAATTCAAGAGCAGATTGATGCAAGTGTTGGTGATGCAGTACAGTATGCAAGAAGCAATTTAATATCAGGTGCAAGTGCAGAGCTATGCGACGAGTGCGATGAAAAAATACCACAAGCACGAAGACTCGCATTACCTGGAGTGCGGTATTGTGTTGCATGCCAAACTACTATCGAGGGTGAGGGGTCTAGATCTAAAGCATTTAATCGACGTGGCAGTAAAGACAGCCAGTTACGTTAGAAAAGGTGCTTTAAGCACCTTTTTTTATTTAACTTAAATTAACTGTTAATAATTTAAAACTTACTCATATCTTCCTTTTTCTGAATAAGTTCAATTGCATAACCATCAGGGTCTTTCACAAAAGCGATTTCGGTTGTGCCACCTTTTACAGGTCCTGGTTCGCGGCTTACGTTACCACCAGCGGCTTTAATATCATCACATGCCTTATAAATATCGTCAAACTCAATAGCAATATGACCATAAGCGTTACCTAAATCGTAACCGTCTTGATCCCAGTTATACGTAAGTTCTAAAACGGTGGTGTCAGTTTCATCACCATAACCGACAAAAGCGAGCGTGTATCGATATTCTTCATTTTTTGAACGACGAAGTTCTTTCATACCCAGTATTTGGGTATAAAAGGCAATTGATTTTTCTAAATCTGCAACACGTAACATAGTGTGTAATAAGCGCATTTGTGGCTACCTTAGTTTTAGTCTTTAAATTTACATACTGTATAAATTTTAATTTTTTCTTAACCATATATGTAAATGTGCAAATTTAATACTTGAGAAACTTTGAATAAAAGGTACTTACCGAAAGCTTAAGCATAATAAGTATAAATATATATTTTATGCTTTACATATATCTTGGCTATAAATGTAGGCTATAGGTTTAAATTACAACCTCTTGGACATTATTACTTATTATATAGCTTTATAGCTTAGAAGCGGTAGCTTGAGTACAGAAAGCCGCTGTTAAGTAGGTCGTAATCATTTTGATAAATAATAGAGTGATTTTAAACGAAATCAATAAGGCAATATTGAGTTTATAAACTAGATTAGCCTTACCAATTTTTTTATTAAAGTTACCTGTCTCAATTCTTTTTACGTTAAATACAACTGATATATGCAGTAGCTATTTTATTATTGGTCAACCTGTTGGTCATTATTTTGTTATCTAATTTTTTACAAGTATTAATATGTATAAAAAATCACTTTTTACAATTAAGTTATTGTTTTTTAATCGTTATATTTTAAGTCTCCTGCTTTATTGTAAGAGGGGTTGTTTTACAAGGTTAACTTATTGGTTGACAAAATAGGTGTATAGTAATAAAGTTTTTGCATACCAGTTGGTAAGCTTACTTGTTTGAGCTACTAACACTGTTGGTAAATAATCAGAGCTGTAAATTAGTACGTGTTAATTAATTTGTGATCAGTTATGTCCTATAGCCTAAATAAATAGACCCTATCCAGGATTGTTTAATGGTTAAGTAGGAAAATGATTAATTAATTATTCAAATACCGAAAACTTAGTGTTGCTCTACTGAATTGAAATAAACGACACAGCGGACCTATTTATGAGGTAAATCATTACTCGTACTCATAAAAGTTTGCACCATCATAATTAGGAGTTATTCATGTCAAAACCTATCATCGGTTTCATCGGCCTTGGCTTAATGGGCGGCAATATGGCCGAAAATTTACAAAACAAAGGCTATGAGCTGATTGTAATGGATCTTAGCAAAGATGCGGTTGCTGCATGTGTTGCCAGAGGTGCAAAAACAGCAAGTACAGCAAAAGAACTTGCTGCAGGTTCAGATATTGTTATGTTTTGTCTTACAACATCAGCAGTTGTTGAAAAAATCATTTATGCAGAAGACGGTATTTTAGCCGGTATTAAAGAAGGCGCTGTTTTAGTTGACTTCGGTACATCTATCCCGTCATCTACCAAGAAAATTGGTGCAGATTTAGCTGCTAAAGGCGCAGGCATGATTGACGCTCCATTAGGTCGTACACCAGCACACGCTAAAGATGGTTTATTAAACATTATGGCTGCGGGCGATATCGAGACATTTAATAAAGTTAAGCCAGTATTAGAAGATCAAGGTGAAAACGTTTTCCATCTTGGCGAGCTAGGTGCAGGTCATACTACTAAACTTATCAACAACTTCATGGGCATGACAACAGTATGTGCTATGTCACAAGCATTTGCAGTTGCAGAGCTTGCTGGTGTTGATCGCCAACAACTTTTCGACATTATGTCGACTGGTCCATCTAACTCACCGTTTATGCAATTTTGTAAAAACTATGCAGTTGATAACGTTAGCGACCTTGGTTTCTCGATTGCTAATGCAAACAAAGATTTAGGCTACTTCCTACAAATGGTTGAAGACTTAGGTACAGAATCTAAAATTGCTGAAGGTTCGTCAGCTAACCTACAGGCTGCATTTGATGCGGGCATGGGACAAGGTAATGTTCCAGAAATTTTTGATTACTTCAAAAAGTTAGAAAAGTAATATAAATTTACTTTTGGGCGTTTGGTTATATTGCTTTGCATATAACCAAGCGCTATACACACATGACATCAATTGACGCGATTTAGTCTGCTTTCAATCACCACTTTTTACACATTAATAAAGCACTACTTCAAGTCACAATAAAAAAGAGTTAACTATGCGTTTGATTAATATAATAAAGCTTAGTCTAGTTCTCGTTGGTTGCCTATCAACACAAGTTGTAGCCAAAGATTATTTTGTAGAAAGTAAACAAGCTTTTAATGATATTTCTAATAAGTTGGTTGCCGGCGACAAAGTAACACTTAAAAATGGTACTTGGTCAGATTTCGAAATTTTATTAGAAGGTCAAGGTTCAGAAGATTCCCCTATTTTATTAACAGCTGAAACTAACGGTAAAGTAATTTTATCTGGTCAATCTAACCTAAGATTAGCAGGTAAACATTTAGTTGTTTCAGGCTTAATATTCAAAGATGGTTACACTCCAAGTTCTTCAGTTATTGAATTTCGTAAAGATAAAAATCACCTAGCGTTTCATTCACGCGTAACACAAGTCGTTATCGATAATTATAATAACCCCGATAAACGAGAATCCGATTACTGGGTTGCCCTATACGGTCAACACAATCGCTTTGACCACAGTCACCTTGTTGGTAAGCGTAATAAAGGTGTTACAGTTGCGGTTCGATTAAACACTGAAGAAAGTCAGCAAAATTATCACAAAATAGATAACAACTACTTCGGTTACCGTCCTACTTTTGGTTCGAATGGTGGCGAAACTCTTCGAATTGGTACAAGCCATTATTCATTAAGTAATTCTCACACCTTAGTTGAAAACAACTACTTTGAACAAACCAACGGTGAAGTAGAAATTATTTCAGTTAAGTCTGGTAAAAATATTGTACGAAATAATGTATTTTATGAAGCTCGCGGTACATTAACGCTGCGCCACGGTAATGGTAATATTATCGAAGAAAATATTTTTATCGGTAACGGTGTTGACCATACCGGTGGTATTCGTATCATCAATAAAGATCAAATTGTAAGAAATAACTACCTACAAGGTTTAACAGGATATCGTTTTGGCAGTGGTTTTACTGTTATGAACGGTGTGCCAAATTCATCTATTAATCGCTATCACCAAGTTGAAAACGCAACGATAGAAAATAATACTTTTATTAATGTTCGACATATTCAACTTGCTGCAGGTAGTGATGCAGAACGTACTGCTGTACCTATTAGCAGTGTTATGAAAAACAACTTAATTATCAACGAAGACAATCAGCAACCATTCACAGCGTTTGATGATGTTAGCGGTATTGTTTTAAGTAATAACATTGCCAATACAAAAGTTCTTTCTGATTTAACGTATGGCGTTAAACAAGAGAAAGTTACACTTAAAAAAGCACCTAATGGTTTGTTGTACCCTACATCTAAAACATTGAATGTAGGGGCTAAGCGCGATTTAAAAGTATTAGCAAAAGAAGACACTGGTGTTAGCTGGTATCCAAAAGTACCTGCAATAATTGATTTTGATTCTGGTAAAACACACTCAGTTAAAGCAAGCGCTAGTGCATTATTAGATGCTATTGATAACGCCCAATCAGGTGACGTATTAGAACTTGCGCCTGGTCAGTATGATGTTTCTAAACTTGTTAAAATAGATAAAACGTTAACATTAAAAGCAACACAAAAAGGTAAATCTAAACTTACTTTTCAACGCTCTACATTGTTTGAAATTCATGATGGCGGTAGTTTAAAGCTTGATGGATTATCAATATCTGGCGAAAATAGTCCTGATGCAATTGGCAACAGTATTGTACGTACTCAAAAATGGGGCATGGTTGAAAATTATCGTTTTGTAATGGCTAACTCAAGCCTAACTAATCTAGATATTAATCACTCATTTCACTTTTTTATAACGGGTAAAGGTGCAATGGCTGATGAGATTGTTCTTACTGGTAATACTTTTGATAAAGTAACTGGCGATATATTACGTCTTAATACCGAAGTTGAAGATTTAGGTATTTACAATGCTGAATACGTTATCTTAAAAAATAATACGTTTAACGATGTTGATGGCAGTATTGTTAAACTTTACCGTGGTGGAACCGACGAAAGTACGTTTGGTCCTCATCTAGAAATGGTGAACAATAAACTAAACAATGTTGGTTTAGGTAAGCGTAATAAAGAGCACGATAGCGTTTATGTTCATGGTGTACAGGTAACAAATATTAAAGATAATACGTTTGTTAAGTCTGCACCTATTGTTGTTGAACACACGGTAGGTGAACCAAAAACTGAGATTACAAACAACACTTTTGATAAAACAAATGTACCTAGTGTTAAAGAGTTAATTGTTGCTGGACCTCATACAGCCTTAATCAAAAATAATAAGGCGAGGTAAGGCACATGTATTTATCAAAGCGTCAATTTAATATTAAAGCAATAGCAGCAAGTGTATTTATGACTTTTTTGTCAGTAGATGCATATGCTGCACATCCTAACTTAGTAATTACCGAAGATGACGTAAGTCATATGCGCCAAGCAATAGGCAGTGAAGGTAAATTTGCTACTGCGTTTGAGCTATTAAAAGCGCAAGTAGACGAACAAATAGCTCAACCAATTGCGGTACCTGTACCAAAAGATGGTGGTGGTGGTTATACACATGAACGCCACAAAAAAAATTATCAGCTTATGTATAACGCAGGCATCATTTATCAACTAAGCCAAGATGATAAATATGCAAATTACGTGCGTGATATGTTGCTTGAGTATGCAAAATTATACCCAACGCTTGGTCTGCATCCAAAACGTAAAATGGACTCGCAAAACCCAGGGAAATTCTTTTGGCAAAGCCTTAATGAAGCAATGTGGCTTGTGTACACAATACAAGCTTATGATCTAATTCATGACTCGTTAAATGCCGATAACATCAAAACAATTGAAAACGACTTACTACGTCCAGTTTCGTTGTTTACATCGGTAGGACAACCTTCAACATTTAATAAAGTACACAACCATGGAACATGGGCAACAGCTGGTGTTGGTATGGCAGGTTACGTTTTAAATGAGCCAGAATGGGTAGAAAAATCATTATACGATTTAGAAAAATCGGGTAAGGGTGGTTTTATTAAACAGTTAGAAATGCTGTTTTCACCACAAGGTTACTATAACGAAGGCCCTTACTATCAACGTTTTGCATTATTACCATTTGTAACGTTTGCTAAAGCGATTGAAAACAACGAACCGCAACGAAAAATATTTGAATACCGCGATGGCATATTATTAAAGGCGATTGATACAACTATTCAACTTAGCTACAACGGGTTGTTCTTCCCAATTAACGATGCAATAAAAAGTAAAGGTATCGATACTATTGAGTTAGTGAATGGTGTAACTGCAGCGTATGGATTAACTAACGACGCAGGCTACCTTGATATTGCTAAGCAACAAGATCAAATAATCCTCTCTGGTGATGGACTAAAAGTAGCACAAGCACTTGATAATAAATTAGAAACACCTTACACGTTTAAATCAGTCGCTTTTGGCGATGGTAATGATGGAAAACAAGGTGCTCTTGTCGTAATGCGAACGGAAGTAGGGGGCGATCAAGCGCTATTATTTAAACCAGCAGCACAAGGTTTAGGTCATGGTCATTTTGATAAGCTTACTTGGCAGTTTTACGATCATGGTAATGAAATTGTATCTGATTACGGCGCAGCACGTTTTTTAAATGTAGAAGCTAAATATGGCGGTCGTTACTTACCAGAAAATGAAACCTATGCTAAACATACTGTTGCACACAATACAGTTGTTGTTGATGAAACAACGCATTTTGATGCAAATGTTGAAGTAGGAAATAATAACTACCCAACGCTTAACTTTTTCGAAACAAACGAATTTGGCACAGTATCAAGTGGTGAAATAAGTACTGCATATAAAGGCGTTGACCTTGAGCGTACACTTGCATTAATTAACTTACCAGAACTTGAAAGCACCCTTGCACTTGATGTATTTGACGTTGTTGCAGATAAAGCGCATCAACTTGACTTACCTTTACATTATAAAGGTCAGCTTATTGATACTAGCTTTGAGCTAAAAGCAAATGCAACGCAATTATCGGCACTAGGTACTAAAAATGGTTATCAACACTTATGGCTTAAAGGTCAGGCACAGCCAGAAAGTGGTCTAGCTAAAGTAACGTGGTTGAACGAAAACGGTCGTTTTTATACGCAAACGAGTTTAGTTAAAGGTGATGAGTCTTTCTTGTTCACTCAAATTGGTGCAAATGACCCTCATTTTAACTTACGCAACGAAAACGGTTTTATCCGTCGCGTAGAGGCTCAAAAGCAACATAAATTTATATCGGTATTAGAGCCTCACGGTGAATATAACCCAAGTAAAGAATATACATTAGAAGCAGTAAGTAGAGTTACAGGGCTTGAATATAGCGAGCAGGGCGATCTAACACTTGTTGAGCTTGAGATTAAAGGCAAGACATATTTAGTTGCTATCAACAAAGCACAAACATCAGCTAAAAACACATTCAATTATCAAAATAAAGAGTTCACTTTAAACGGCCGATTAGGCGTTTATATGATGAACAATAATCAGGAGTAAATAGGATGCAAAAGCAAAGCGCACACTTTTCATTTGGCAACGAGACCGAAATTGAAGATTTAGGAAATGGTCTAAAACGTCAAATGTTAGGTTATAACGAAGAGCTAATGGCTGTTAAAATTTGGTTTGAAAAAGGGGCTATTGGTTATAACCATGCTCACAGACATTCTCAAGTAACGTATGTTGTTGAAGGTGAATTTCACTTTAACATTGATGGCGTAACTAAAATCTTAAAACCGGGTGATAGCTGCTTAATCCCACCATTTGCTGATCATGGAGCTACCTGCCCAACAGGCGGAATCCTGATTGATACTTTTAGCCCAGCGCGTGAAGACTTTCTTGAGGATTAATTATGCAACTTAAAGGCTTACGTTGGTGGGTTATAGCGTTAATTGCGCTAGCTACCATTATCAACTATATAGATCGCCAAGCACTTAGTGTGCTTTGGCCTGATATTGTTGAGGATTTATTTCCTGATGAATCTGCATTAGAGCGTAAACAAATATACGCTAACATCTCAATTGTGTTTGTATTTGCTTATGCATTTGGTCAGGCAATTTTTGGTAAAATATTTGACTGGGTTGGTACACGTTTTGGTTTTGTTTTATCAATTGGTGTTTGGTCAATAGCAACCGTTGCGCATGCATTTGCACAGGGCGTAATGAGCCTTAGTATCTTTCGTGCCATTTTAGGTGTAGCTGAAGCCGGTAACTGGCCAGGAGCCGCTAAAGGTAATGCTGAATGGTTTCCTACCAAAGAGCGTGCTTTAGCGCAGGGTATTTTTAACTCTGGCGCGGCTATTGGCGGTATTATTGCAATTCCGTTAATTGCATATTTGACTATCTATTTTAGCTGGCAAATGGTGTTTGTTTTTGTTGGTGTATTAGGTTTTCTTTGGTTAGTGCCTTGGTTAATTTTAGTTAAAGCGCCGCCTAGCTCTCACCCTTGGCTTACAGCTGAAGAACGTGAATACATTTTAACAGGTCAAAGACGTGTTGATGATAACGGCGATGTAACTGGCGAAGATGAAGAAGAATATAACCCTTCTACCGCTGAGCTACTTTCTCGTAAACAAAGTTGGGGTGTAATTATCGCTTCTGCTGCGATTGACCCTATTTGGTGGTTATTTGTTTTTTGGATTCCAATTTACTTAAACGAAGTGTACGGCATGGACGTTAAGTCTATCGGTATATACGGTTGGGTTCCTTATGTTGGTGCAATGTTTGGCGCATGGTTTGGTGGCTTACTGGCACAAAACAGGCTTAAAGCCGGTTGGAATACAGATAAAACACGTAAGTTAACCATTACGCTGGGTTGTTTAATTATGCTACCTTCGCTACTTGCGATGGCTAATCCTGGTGGCCCAACTACAGCAGTGCTTATTATGGCTGTTATTTTATTCGGTTTCCAAACTGCAATTGGTAATGTGCAAACACTACCAAGTGATTTACTAGGTAAAAAGGCTGTGGGTACATTATCAGGTTTCTCTGGTATGGCTGCAAAGCTTGGTGCTGTAGGCCTTACATCACTGGTTCCTATTCTTACTGCTGATGGTAACTATACTCCAGCATTTGTTATTGGTGCTTCTTTAGCAATTATTGCAATGGCTGCTGTTTGGATACTTATTCCAAAAATTGAGCCTTTAAAAAAGCCTAATTAATCTGATAGTAATGGCTATGCAGGAGCATTAAATGCAAGTGCATAGCTATTAATAACATAGGATAAGTTTCCAATATGAAAAATATTTACTTTCTTGGCGAATGCATGGTTGAACTCAGAGCAATGAGTGAGTCTAAGCTGCACCAGTCATTTGCAGGTGATGTTTACAATTCAGCTGTATATTTAAAGCGTTGTTATCCAGATGTTGGTACCTCGTTAGTAACTGCTTTAGGACAAGATAGCCTAAGTAAGAAAATGCTAACTCGCTTTAAAAGTGAAGAGCTAAACACACAATTTGTGTTTGCGCACGATGATAAAGTGCCTGGTATGTATTACATTGAAACAGATGATACCGGCGAGCGTAGCTTTACTTATTGGCGAAGCGATTCGGCGGCTAAAAAAGTAGTCGACTTTTTAAATGCAGATATTGTTGAACAATTATCATCGGGTGATATGTTTTTCTTTTCAGGTATTTCACTTGCAGTAATAGAAGAAAGCGCAAGAGACAAGTTTTGGAAAACGATAGAGCAACTTAAGAATGCGGGTGTAAAAATAGTATTTGATCCAAATTATCGTGCGCGGTTGTGGAAAGATACTGACGAGACTAAAGCGCAATATCACTTGGCATTTAGCTTGGCGGACATTACATTGCCAGGTGTAGAAGATTTAACAACACTTTACGATATACATAGCGTAGAAGCAGTTATTGACTATTTAAAGCCATATAAAATACAAGAAATAATCGTTAAAAATGGTCCAGAATCAGTAATCACAAAAGAAGGTGAAACACTGCTTAGTCATACTATTATTCCGGTAACTCATGTTGTTGATACTACATCAGCAGGTGATGCGTTTAACGGTGTATATTTAGGTGCGCGATTGTCTGGCAGAACAACAACAGATGCAGTACAACTTGCAGCTAAAGCCGCTGGTACGGTTATTCAACAACCAGGCGCTATTATACCAAAAGATATATTTCAGCTTGCAATGACTGAAGCCGGTATATAACTACCTCATTTAATAATACTTGCATATTCTGAGGCTATACTTTGGTCTCAGAACTTTTAACAAAGGAAATCCAACGTAATGACACGCTTTTCTGAACTCATGTCAGGACAATCACTGCTGCCTATAATTCAAGCTGATACACCTGAGCAGGGCGTAAAAATAGCCCAAGCTATGGCAAATGCAGGGCTTGGTTTAGTTGAGGTAGTATTAAGAACCGAAGCTTCGCTTGAGGCATTAAAAGCAATAAAAGAACAAGTACCTGAGCTTAAAGTTGGAGCTGGTACCGTTATTAACGTGTCTATATTAAAGCAAGCGTTGGAAGCCGGTGCTGACTTTATTGTTACACCAGCGGTGTCGCCAAAATTACTAGGTGAACTTGTTAAGTGTGAGGTTCCTGTATTACCGGGTGTTTCTAATACAGGTGATATAATAATGGCATTAGAGTACGGGTTTGAAGAGCAAAAGCTCTTTCCTGCGTCGTTATGCGGAGGTGTTCCATTTGTATCCGCTGTATCTTCTGTATTTCGCTCTGTTAGTTTTTGTCCTACTGGCGGAGTAAGTGAAAAAAATAAATTAGACTATCTTTCCTTAAGTAATGTATTTGCCGTAGGCGGCACATGGATTGCTAAAAAAGAATGGGTAGAGCAAGAAAATTGGCAAGCAATCACAGCAGCTTGTATTGAAGCGTTAAAATAGCAAGGAACATAAAAATGAATTATTTAGCCCCAACTATCCAGCCCGGTGTAGTAATCGGCGACGAAGTAAGTGCGGTATATAAACATGCACGAACACATCAATATGCACTCCCTGCGGTAAATGTAGTTAGTACGTCATCAATAAATGCGACGTTAGAAGCCGCGCAAAAAATGAAATCGCCAGTAATCATTCAACTTTCGAATGGTGGAGCACAGTTTTTTTGTGGAAAAGGCTTATCTTTACCTGATCAACAAGCTGCTGTACTTGGCGCGGTAAGTGCTGCTAATTATGTTCATTCTGTAGCTGCTCACTATGGTGTAGCGGTAATGCTACATACAGATCATGCTGCTAAAAAATTATTACCTTGGATTGATGGTTTACTCGATGAAGGTGAAAAGCATTTTGAGAAAACAGGAAAACCACTGTTCAGCTCACACATGATAGACCTATCAGAAGAGTCATTAGAAGAGAATATCGAAACCTGCGAACGCTATTTAGCGCGTATGGCTAAAATAAATATGACCCTTGAAATTGAACTCGGTTGTACGGGTGGAGAAGAGGATGGGGTTGATAATTCTCATCTAGATAGTTCTGCGTTATATACCCAACCGGAAGATGTTGCTTTTGCTTACGAACGCTTAAGCCGTATTAGCCCTAATTTTATTATTGCAGCGTCATTTGGTAATGTTCATGGTGTGTATAAACCAGGAAACGTTGTTCTTACACCAACTATACTAAAAGATTCACAAGCTTACGTATCAGAGAAATTTGATTTACCAAAGAACTCAATTAACTTTGTGTTTCATGGTGGTAGCGGCTCTGAGTACGATAAAATAGTTGAGTCGTTAACGTATGGCGTAATAAAAATGAATATTGATACAGATACGCAGTGGGCATCTTGGAATGGTATTTTAGACTACTACAAAGACAAGCAAGCTTATTTACAAGGTCAAATTGGTAACCCTGATGGTGACGATAAACCGAATAAAAAATACTACGACCCTCGCGTATGGCTTCGTCATTCAGAGCAAAATATGACAGCAAGGTTAGAGCAGTGTTTTAGCGATCTAAACTGTGTAAATAGGTATAGCGCATGAAAAGATTAAATTCAGTTTTAAAAGAAGATGGGGTTCCGACTGATCTCATTATGCTTATTCGCACTATTTTAGCGACTAGTAAAGAAATTGCTTTTCGAGTAAGTCAAGGTGAGCTAGGTGGTGTTTTAGGCTCAACTTTGAATGAAAATATTCAAGGTGAAGTTCAGAAAAAATTAGACGTTATAGCTAATCAGCTGCTTAAAGACATATTATTAGACGACAGTAGTGTAAGAGCCGTTGCATCTGAGGAAGAGGACCATGCTGTTGGTGGTCATCCTGAAGGTAAGTATATTGTTGCCTTTGATCCCCTAGATGGCTCTTCTAACATAGATGTAAATGGTCAAATTGGTACTATATTTACAATCTACCCAGCGAGAGAAGACGTAGCATACGACAGCGATGAGCAATTTACTCAAGCTGGTGTAAATCAAGTATGTGCTGGCTACGTTTTATATGGTCCTTCTTCATTATTAGTAATGAGCACTGGCGGACCAACACGATGTTACACCCTTGATTTAACGCATGGTGGTTACTTGCTTACCAATGCTCAATTAAGCGTACCTACCCAAAGTCGTGAATTTGCTGTGAATATGGCCAACTACCGTTATTGGGATGAACCTACACAAGTTTATTTTGATAAATTATTATATACCTGTGAAAGCTTTGGAAAAAGCTCAATACGCTGGAATGCAGCAATGGTTGGCGACGTACACAGAATTTTGTGTCGTGGTGGTTTGTTTTTATACCCACAAGATAAGCGTAACGGAAATGAAAATGGCAAAATAAGACTGCTTTACGAAGCAAACCCATTGTCACTTTTAATTGAGAATGCTGGCGGTAAAGCAACTTCTATAACACAACGTATTTTAGATATTGCACCAAGCAGCTTGCATCAACGTGTTCCGGTTGTACTAGGCTCGACAGAGCTTGTTGAGTTTTTTGATACGACTGTTTATCCTAAGTCTTAAAATAGCTTAGCGAACAAGCGACGCCTTAACCTGAGTTCTAAATATAATTACTAGTTTGCAGTAATTTTGATTTAGAACTCAGGTTATTTTAATTTAAAGCACTAAGTTTTATAAGCTAGCAACAGCGCTTAATAAATCAACAAATACACCTAAAGTAAATCACTTCAAATAAGTAAAAATTACACTCCCAAACTCTCAAATTAATATACGACAAAAGCACAAAGCCGCACGTGGTTAGTATTTCTATACGTCGTTATTGTCTATTTACGAAGAACAACCACGCTAAATATCTCTGGTATTGCCTAATAACCAAACACATTTCTGACATTTAACCTCTAAAGATAAACGTACTCTAGTAATAAGCTAACGGGCAGTCTCGCTTTGGTATTGTTTGTTAATAGTTTATAAATTAATTGCTGCCTTTTTGGTAATTGTAGTGGTAAAAACAATTTCATTATGATTATATTAACAACCTGGTTAACAATTCGCGCTTACTTTTACTGTGGATTGGTAATGAAAATGTGGAATGTTTGGTAATACACACAATAAAGCTACCAAATGTTAAAACCATAAATTTGGAGAATAGAGTCACCATGAAATTAAAACATTTTGCACTATGTGCTGTTGCAGCAGCAATATTAGGCTGTAACACCGATTCAAATAATAATGACAACAACTTGGGCTCTATTGCTCTTAGTGGAACCGTAACTTCTGGAGAAACCTTAACTACAAGTGTAAGTGATCCAGATGGAATTTCAGGAAACATAACTTACTTTTGGTATGCCGACGGACAAGCTATTAGCGGTGCAACTGGTTCATCGTTTACCCTAACAGATGATCAAATAGGTTTACCAATTACCGCTCAAGCTTTGTATACAGATGATGGCGGTATAAACGAATCTCATATAACAGATCCAACAGCAAACGTTTCAGCAATTTCATTTGCAGCTAGTATTACAGTAACCGGTAATGCAGTAATAGGATCAATACTTACAGCAATGGTTGCCGATGGTAATGGCGTTGAAAATGCGACGATTGTGTATAAATGGTTTGCAGATGACGTAGAAATAGACGGACAAGTACTTTCTACCTTGGAGTTAACCGAGGAGCAAGTAGGTACTGTTATAACAGTTAATGCCTCATTTGAAGATGACCGTGGCTTTGAAGAGTCAGTAACATCGGCTGGAACGCAGCCTGTTACTCGTGTTAATTTTCAAGGGTCTGTATCTATTGAAGGCACTCCGACAGTTGGTAATACGCTAACTAGTGAAATAGTTGATGCAGATGGTACCTCAGGTGATATTGCTTATCAGTGGTTTGCCGATGATGAAGTAATAATTAATGCAACACAAAGTACTTACATTGTAGAAGAGTCACTTTTAGATAAAGTTATCAAAGTACAAGTAACTTACACCGATGATAACGGCTTTGCAGAAAGTAATATATCAGCATCAACAATACCAGTGACAAGCTTTGCGGTAGATCAACTTGGAACTGTTGAAATTATAGGAACATCTCCTTATTTAACGAGTAACACACTCACCGCTGAGGTTTCTGATAATAACGGCGTTGATGAAGCTAATATTGTTTATGCTTGGTCAGCTGATGGAGTTGAAGTTGCTGGTACAAATAGTAAAACATTCACTCCAGGTGCCTATGCAGGCGCAATTATTTCAGTTAACGCAACTTATACTGATAATGATAATTTTCCAGAAGTAACCGTTACAGATGCTTTAAGTACATTAGTCTATACCAAAGTAGTAAATAACTCTGCAGAACTTGTCGATACTGTAAATGCAGGTTTAGGCGACGGTGATGTAATTGGTTTAAATGAAAACGTTTATGCCGATATGGACTCTATTTTACTCACCAGTGCGGTAACTTTGCGTTCAGTAGAAGCGCAGAGCCCCGTTATTACAGGCGAAGTATGTATACATGTAGCCGACTCTGTAGATGGCGCGAGCTTAACAGGGCTTACATTTAAAGATATTGATACAAAAGCGGATTCTTTTTGTGAAACAGAAGAAGATACCGTTATTTACTCAGAAGGTAGTAACTTTACATTCTCTCATAACAGCATAGATGGTGAAGAAGCTGAATTAAATAACTCAACCTATCATTGGTTAATGCTCAAAGGGCAAGGCGCAATGATAGAGCGAAATACGTTTAGTGGACGAAACTTCTCTGAAAACGGCTCTGTTATTAAAATGGCTTCGTCAGGTTTAAACCATGTTATTCAATATAACTTGTTTAACGACAGTAGTGAGAATGCCAACTTTGATAATTCGAGTTTACATTTAATTAATGCTGGAAGTACCACGGGTACTGATGCAGCTGACAATTCTAATTTTAAAATACAATATAACTTGATAGAAAACTTTGTAACAGGTCGTCGTTTAATGCGAGTACAAACGTCTGGCGCTACGATTAAAGGTAATACAATTTTAAATGCTAACGGTGGTATATCACTTGAAGATGGCGGTTTTAATTCAATTACTGACAACGTAATTATTCGTACGACAGACATTGCTAGTTCAGACGACAGACCAAGTGGAGTGTTAGTTACACCACTTGGACACACCGTTAGCAATAACTACATTGCGGGTATACGTTCAGGAAACAAAGAAGCCGGTGGTATTGTATTTACAGCAAACCCATTCTCTCAAGCTGATGGCGGTGTACCAAACTCAGGTAACCAGGCTGTGCTTGACGGTGCAGGTGACTTTACGCTTACCGTTACTAACAACACAGTATTAAACTCGCAACAGCCAATCGTATTTAGTACTGAAATTGGTTCAAGAGCACCAGGAGATGACTGTGATGACTTGGCTGACGATACTATATTATATGGGCTAACTAAAAATGCGTTTGTTATTAACTTTGACGCTAACTTAATTGCAAATGGGTTAGGCGATCAAACTGACGCAGATACAATTGCTAGTAGTGCAGCTACTCAGGGTTTATTTTATCCTAATACATTAGATAGCGATCATACGTTTGAATATGATTGTGACTTAATAAATCATGAAGAGTCGTTATTATCGAATAATTTTGGTTTTAGTGATAGTTACGTATCTGGTGACACAAGCGACTCGTGGGTTGATATCAGACAAGTTAATGGTAATGGTGAATTTGATACCGACGGCGCAATTGACCAAGACCCAGCAGGTAATGGTAAAGAAGTACCTGAGTTTGTTGTAGGCGTAAGCAGCCTTATAGAAACAGACTCTAGCGGAGCACAATCAATAGCAGGAGCTAAAGGATTACATTATATTCAAGCTTCAGAAGTAGGCGTTGGATCTACATGGAATGCACAGGATTAATAAATAACTATAGTAACTTCTATTAACATAAGCCCCTATTTAGGTAACACCATTCAGTTAAGCATGCTTTGACTTAATGGTGTACCGAGTTTTTGAAATCCGAACGGTCCTACTTTTGGGCCGTTTTCTTTTTTCTGGAAGAATATAACGTTTCACTCGTTCTCGCATTGCCCTTAATTTCTTTGGAATTGAACCTG
>NZ_JADYXF010000038.1:0-51214 GCF_015864385.1 Pseudoalteromonas sp. SWXJZ94C | reverse complement strand
AACTATCATTTTTTTGTCAAAATATGCACGAAGAGCGAACCCAAAAAGAGATAAAGAAAAAGGACGATTAAAATGCGGCCTGAATCCAATTATCTCTTAATGTCTAACCTATGAAAGCGGCATAGCTTGTAAGCGGTAAAGTACTAGCGATTGTGAGAATAAGTGCATGGCTAAATTTAAAAAATGACATAACAGCATAATAAGTGAGAAATAAGAGTATTTAATATGAAGTAAAATTAATTAGGATTCAATAGGGTGGGGGTTATGATAGTTAACTTATTTTATAAATAAGAATGAGTTGCAAGTATAAGAGTTATGGTTAATGCGAGTTATTGGGTTTTAATAACGATCTATGATGTAAATTTATAACTAACAACAAATCTGTGTATTTAAACAGTTGTTTGTATTTTGTCTAATATTACAGATCTCCACCATTTTGGGGTTGTGCTGTATTTAAAAAAGTTAAGGCGGAACTAGCTGTTTACAAATACTTGCTTTATAGCTAGGGTAAAACCATTGTAATATAAGAATATTTGTCGGTTTTTAGACGACAAATATCGTAGACTAAACTGTTAGATTTATAGGTATAAACAATGAGTAACTTAGTTGTATTAATAACGGGTGCTAATAGGGGTATCGGTTTCGAATTAGCCAGACAATACCTTATAAATGGATGGACAGTAATTGCTACCTGTAGAAATCTAGAAACGGCGGTTGATCTCACTTCATTGAAAGGTAAGTTTCCTGATAAATTGTCTATTGAATTAATGGATATCACTTGCCCTGAAAATATTAAGACGTTGGCAGGTAAACTTAGCGAGGAAAATATCAAATTAGATTTAATAGTAAATAATGCGGGATATTTGGATCGAGAAAACATAAGTATCCATACTATTAATTATGCTAATGCTGAAATGTGTTTTAAAGTGAATTCATTGGGACCACTATATTTAACTCATTGCTTTTTACCTTTAATGAATAAAAAACGCTTATGTAAGATAGCGGTTATTTCTTCTGCTATGGGATCTTTGTCGCTAGAACAAAGTGTGGATTGGTATGGTTATCGAATGTCTAAAGCAGCAGCCAATATGCTAGTAGTGAATTTATCACAAGAGCTTGTTAATGATAATGTCGCTGTGGTGGCTGTTCATCCCGGCTGGGTTCAAACAGATATGGGCGGCTCTACAGCAAGTGAAAATGTAGTAGATTCGGCTTTTGGGGTTATGAACGTTATTCTGAATTTATCTATTGATAATACGGGTAACCTTTATAGTTTTAATGGTGATGAGTTACCGTTCTAATAAATCTAAAAACACGCTATGAGGTGGATAACTAGTAAAGTCAGTTATTAATTGCAAATTTTAAAACTGCTGAGCCTGTTTGTTTTAAGCCCATTAAATATGTCGATTCATCTTAGGGTGTTAACGCGGTTTAAGATCCATAACCCATTCATGCCACGCTTTAGGTGTGTGTTTAATAACGGTGTAATGATATTTATTAGTGCTTGTTGGGTGTACACAAATATCATGTTTTTTATCGGTCGAATCAATGCCACTGAGTACACAAAATCATCAACGTTATATGCTTTTATTTTAAAGCGCCTACGGGTAAAGTTAAGAATGAAATGTGCTTAAATCTCGTTTCTCGCAGGTCTTATAGATAGTCTTGGTCGGCAATCCCTGAGTATGCGTTTTGAAATCGAGGTGCTCTGTTGGCTCGAACTTCTTGTTAAAAACATTGGATGTTTGTCATTCAATATTCGTAACCAACAGAAGCATATTCCACTTAATATAATAGTCAGTTACTTTTAAATTAAGTGGCTTGGTCGAACTATAAGACGATCCAATAAGGACAAAAAACAGTTGGTTTTGCTCCCGCGTGAATTACAGTGACACCCAACCTAAATCTTGTAATGCTTTAAAAACGCTTAGGGTTAATTAAAGGAGCTCATTTTTTAATTGAATTTGGCTGTTGGAGTTATTTTACAGTCTTGTTAGTTGCCAAGGATAATAATGAGAACACTTCAGCTTTCAGGTTTTATACTTGCGATTGCCGGGTTTATTTTAGGCTAATTGATGCTAGCCCTAATTGATGGTGAAGCATCCGACGCTTCAGCAGGAGGTACAGGCATAGGCATTATGTTTATGGTGTTACCTATACTTGGTTGGTCTGCGTTAATATTAGTGCCCTCTTCAGTAGCATTGTTCAACCATGAAGTAAGAGAACGCACTTATTTCAGAGGCAATTTTTGGCTAAACCTTTGGAAAGTAAACCTAATTATTTCTTTTGGATATATTGCCGTTGTCTTATATTTTGCTTACATATGGTTTAAGGGCAGCATTGGCAATTAATAAGACTTTAAATGCCTAATACCTTTAATTCATTCTTACCTACTAGCATCTAACCCAAACTAAGCACTAATAACCATCAGGTTTAACACCATTAGCATTAAACCTGACAGTCAAACTCCCCAGCCAACGTTAATTAGTCGGCATTAAATAAATCTCACGTACGCTGTTGCGCTGGTTTGCTTCTATTGCGAAAAGTACGGCGTCGGCTATATCTTGTGGGTCGAGTTTATCGGGTTTTGCTTCATCAAAAAACGGAGTGTTTACCATACCTGGTGCTATGGTTGTGCAGCGTCCGTTCCACTGGCTCATTTCCTCAGCTAAGTTTTGCCCAAAGCCATAAGCAAACCATTTAGTTGCCCCGTAAATAGAGCCTCCTAATGGCTTACGACCAGCTGCTGAGCTGGTTAATATAAAGTGACCTTTGTTTTGGCGTAAATACGGCAGTGTTAGTTTTGCAGTCCACAGCAGCGCTTTAATGTTTATGTCGATCATCGCTGACCATTCATCTGGGTCACCTTTTTCGGTGCCTGCGGTTGAAACGCCCATGCCTGCGTTGGCAAAGGCTACGTCTAATCGACCAAACTTTTCAATGCCTTTGGTAACAACGTTTTCAAGCGCGGTGAAGTCGGTTGCATCTGCGGCTACACCCAATGCCTTATTTGAGCCTAGCGACTCGACTAACTCCGTTAACTTATCTTCGCGTCTAGCGGTAAGTATTACTTTATGGCCGTTGTTAACAAGGGTTCTTGCGGTTGCTTCGCCAATGCCACTTGAAGCGCCAGTTATAAGTACTATTTTTTCTTTTGCCATAGATGACCTCTTTAATGAACGTTAAAAACTTAAAATCACCATACCAATAAACAATTAACCTACATTGAATAGTCGTTATAAATTAGCCATAAATAGCGGTGCTTTATACTTCAATAATCACGATTTTAAAGTCGTTATTAAAATTGAAATAAGTGATTAAAAAAGGTAGGTTTAAATTTTTTATTCTATATACTCGCGCCACTTCTTTTGAAGTCGGTTTTTATTAAATTTAACCATAATTTTGCTGAGTTTCAGCCTCATTTATCGGAACAAACATGAAAGATAAACTTTTAGCGTTTTGGCAAAGCCATTCAGAAACAATCATCACTTTAGGATACAAAGTGATTTTAGCGTTGGTGATTTTAATTGCGAGTGCCTTAATTGCACGTTCAGTTAAAAATGCGATTAAGAATTCTAAATCACCATTAAAAAAGGTGGACAGTACGCTGCTCCCGCTTTTATCAAGTATTGCTGGTTATTTAGTTTATATAATTGGCGGGCTATTTATTTTAGATATTTTTGGCGTTAACACGGCCAGTTTAATTGCGCTAATGGGGGCTGCTGGCTTGGCTATTGGTTTAGCGCTTAAAAATACACTGAGTAATATTGCTGCAGGTATTATGCTGCTAATACTTAGACCTTTTAAAATAGGAGATTTTGTTGATGCCAGTGGCACGCTTGGCACTGTGAACGAAATAAACCTGTTTACCACTATTTTTAAAACCACCGACGGCCTTTACATTGCATCGCCTAACGGCAAGGTATGGGGTGGAAATATTAAAAACTTTACTCGTAATGGCAAAAGACGAATGGATATAGTGGTGGGTATTTCGTATGCAGATTCTATTGACGTTGGCTTAAATGTGCTTAAAGAATTAGCCGCATCAGAGGGCCGATTACTAGCAGAGCCTGCACCTAAAGTAATGGTGACATCGATAGGCGAAAGCGCGGTGAATATTCAGTTGCGTGCGTGGGCTGTTAATGGTGATTATTGGCAAACCGTGTGGGATTTAAATAAACGCGTTAAAGAAGCAATTGAAGGCGCAGGGCTGAGTATTCCGTTCCCGCAGCGTACGCTTCATATATCTGAGTCGATGGCGTCGGCAATAACGGTAAGTAAAGACGTATAAATTTTATTAGCATAAACACAAATAAAAATAGCGAGCCTTGGCTCGCTATTTTTGTATTAACTTTAGTATTAATCTTCTAATTGAAAGTCGTACACTGAGCCTAAGCTAAGTAGCTGCGTAAGCTCATCTAGAGCTTGGTAGCTTTCAGTTAATAGTGCTGAGTCTGCAAAGTCGTTAGCAGTTAATTTATCGCGGTAGTTACGTTTTGCCCAATCACACAATAGGGTGTATTTAGTGTCGGTCAAAATAACCTCAGGGTTTATTGCAGCAAGTTCTTGCTCGTTCACGGCTACACGTAAACGCAAGCAAGCAGGGCCGCCGCCATTTTGCATACTTTGACGAAGGTCGAAAAACTGCACTTGGTTTACTGGGTTATCTGCCATGATCATTTCTTCAATATAGGCATTTACTGCGCTGTTACGTTTACACTCTTGTGGTGCTACTAATAACATAGAACCATCGGCTAAGCTCACTAGCTGGCTATTAAATAAGTAACTACTTACTGCGTCTTGAATACTTACTTTACTTGTTGGTACTTCAATAATATAAAATTCTTTACTGCCAATATACGCTTCGCGAATGTCTTGCAATGCTTGTTTTTGATTTAAAAAAGCTTGCTGGTGGCATAAAAGAACGTTGGCATTTCCTACTGCAATCACATCGTTATGAAACACACCTTGGTCAATCACATCTGGATTTTGCTGTAGTAAAATTTGGCTTGAATCTTTCAAGTTATGCAAGCGACAAATTGCTTCTGAGGCTTCAAGTGTTTGCCTTGCTGGAAACTTAACTGGTTTTGGTAGCTGGCTATTAAAAGCACTGGCACCAAATACAAACATTTCAAGACCTTTGTCGCCGTGGTTATCACAAAAGCGAGTATGGTTTGCTGCACCTTCGTCACCAAAAAAACCTTGGTCGGGTAAATGAGTATGGTGCGCAAAGTACTTGTCGTTATTAAACATTGCTTTTAACAAGCGTGTTGTAGTGGCAGGCTCTAATGAGCGATGAAATTTATTATTTAAGTTAGCTGAAGTAAAATGTACTTTGCCGTCGGTTGTATCAGGAGATGGCGATACCGTAGCTGCATTTGCTGTCCACATTGCCGATGCAGAGTAACAAGCACGTAATAATATAGGGTCAGCTTTAAATGCTTTGTGAATTACTTGAGCATCGTTGCCTGTAAAGCCTAAACGGCGCAATACGTTTAAGTCGGGGCGCGCATGGGGAGCAAATACACCTTGAGTTAGGCCTTTGTCGTGCATGGCTTTCATTTTTTCAAGACCTTGAAGCACAGCCTCTTGAGGGTTTGAAAAACTTGCAGCATTATTTAACGAGGCAACATTACCGTACGACAAACCAGCATAGTTGTGAGTAGGACCAACTAAACCATCAAAATTAACTTCCAAAGCGTGCATACACGTTCCAACTAAAAATTTTCAATAGGGTGCAACAATACAACGCAATAGGGCTGCTTGCAAAGTTATAAACGCAGTGTTTTTACTAATTTTTTGATGTTTTTATATGTATGATTTTTTGTAGGGAGCTTCGTTTTTATATTCGGTGGCTAATAAGTAGTTGAAGAAGGTTTATTCATCAATTTCATAGTGCGCAAAAGCTTAGCATAAAGTAAGTTTATATAATGAAGCTTTATGCCAAGCCTTTACACAATACGATGTTACTTAACATAGGCGCGTTCTTTTTCTGCCGTAGTACGAGTATTAGTAGGATCGTTAACTTGCCAAACGCTAATGTCTAAACGCCATAAAAGGTAAAGGGTATGGTATAAGTTGTACATGGTTTTTCCTTGGTATTATCACTGAACACATCAGTCTATAGGAAGAAGTATGCCAACATTAAGTTGAATATTTTATGAATAGAAATCATATATTTAGTATTTAAGTGTAAATACATACTTAAGAGTTAGCACCAAAGTGGTGAAGCCTCGCAAAGTAATATACCAATACGGTGCATTTCAAACAAAAGCCCTGCAACTATGTGCAAGGCTTTTTAAAAAATATAGTCACTCAAAAAGTAAATTAACGGCCTACTTTTCCTTTTACTAAAGGCTCGAACGACAGCACTTTAAATTTACCGTGGCTTTGATTTTTGCCATTATTAAGTACTGGCGAGTTATGTAAGTCGTCAACGGTAAAATATATTTTATGATCAGCCCCGTAGCTAAAACCATCAGGCCAGCTGAGGCGTTCGTCTTTAAATAATACTTCGTAGTCGCCAGATGGTTTAACTACACCAATTGCGCCGTTGGTTATATCGGTTACATACACATTACCGCCACCGTCAACAATAATGCCATCGGAAATTGGTTTAGTACCATAACGCATTACTTTATCTTCAAGTGTTTTAGCCGAAAGGCTCTTGTTATTTATATCGCTGGTGGCAATGCGGTAAACCGACGTGCCCGACATAGATCCAAAGTAAAGCCAGTCTTCGTTAGGGTCAAGCGTAATAGGGTTTACACCTAAACGGGCAGGTTGTCCGCCAAGGCTCATTGTGCGGCCATCAATAACCATATCTATATTTTCGGCTGTGGTGTAATGGCTATCTTGTAATACTCTGCGTGCGACACCTGTTTTAAGGTTTACGGTAATAATAGCGGCTTGGCTGCCTTGTGCTGTGTCAGCAATGTATACAACGCCATGTTTATTATCGATGACTAAATCGTTTAAAAACGAGGTGTCGGTGATGGTTGGCTTAGCGAGGTAAATAATTTTATGTAGTTGCTCTTTGTTTGTATCCCAGCCTACTAAGCGCCCAGCATGATCTGGCCCTGAAGTGTCAAGCATCCACAAAATACCATCACTTGATACGTTTATACCGAGTACATCGTAAAAACCTTTACCGTTGTTATACGCGTAAGCCCATTCTTCATTAGGGTAGGGCTTAGTTGTGCCATCGCTCAAAAGCTCCATAATTTTTTGTTTTTGACCAAAAAAGCCATGTACAGATAAAAACTTTCTACCCGATGGGGTAATAGCAATATTACCTGGTGGGTGCTGCGCATCAAAAGTCGCTACAGTATGTAGGTCGCTGTTATTAGCAAATACAGGGTTGATGCCAAGTAATGCCGTGCTGCATGCGGCAACTAAGAGTAATTTTTTAATGTGAGTCATTTTAAGTAGAACCTTTTAAAACACGTTATGGTTTAAAAATAAGAACCTAATCGGCTAAATCGCTTACGACTAAATCGAGTAATTGCATAAGTTGCTGTGCTTGCGTTGTATCAATACTATTAAATTTGCATAAAATATTTTTTGGAATATCGGCTGCTTTTAACTTGAGTGAATGACCATGTTGAGTTAATTGTACGAGACGTTTGCGCTTGTCGTGCTCATCTTTAATAACAGCAAGTAATGATTTGTCGCTCATTTTTTTGAGTATTTGGGTCATTGCACCGCCATCGATCGCAGTTTTATCAATAAGATCTGCAATAGTTACTTTGTCTTCTTCCCATAGTGCCATCATCACTACGTATTGCGGGTAGGTTAAATTAAGAGCGGCAAGAGGTACTCTATAAGCGCGAGCAATACTGTTCGATGCCATATATAAGCGATGGCATAGTTGATTTTTTAATTTTAATTGCTCAAACGACATAACTTTATCCTTCATTTCAATACATGCTATTTTAATTTGCATGCAAAGTATTTGCAATCTCTAATTACTTGTTCTATTATTTTGCACACAAACTAAATTGATTGATATTTTTAAACTTTGGAGTTCATTATGAATGTATTACAAAACGTAGCTTACACAGCAAAAGCAACTGCAACTGGTGGTCGTGAAGGCGTAGCTAAATCTGATGATGGTCGTTTAGATGTAAATTTATCAACACCTAAAGGCTTAGGCGGCGATGACGGACAAGGCACTAACCCAGAGCAATTATTTGCCGCAGGTTATGCTGCATGTTTTATTGGCGCTCTTAAATTTGTAGCGGGTAGCGAAAAAATAGATTTACCAAGCGACACGCATATTGACTCACAAGTGTCTATTGGTGCTATTGAAGGTGGTTTTGGTATTGCTGTTAAACTTGCTGTATCACTTGGTGATATGGATAAAGCAGCTGCGCAAACACTTGTAGATAAAGCACACCAAGTATGCCCATATTCAAACGCAACACGTGGCAACATTGAAGTAGAGCTTTCTGTTATTTAATAACTAAATAAAGAAAAGCTATAAAAGCACACAACGACAATTAGTCGTTGTGTGCTTTTTTGCATTTAAGGTATAAAAATTAAATATACGGTAAAACGTATATTCACTATTCCATATATTGTTATTTTGTTTTATTGTGTATGCATAAGCACAGTGAGGACAATATGGAACAATTTAATCCACTTCAATTTTATAAATGCCTAGCAGACGATACGCGCCTAAAAGCAATGCTGCTAATTAGTCACGAAGAAGAGCTGTGTGTATGCGAGCTTGTTGTTGCACTTGAATTAAGCCAACCTAAAGTATCTCGCCATTTAGCACAGTTAAGACAATTCGGTTTACTAAGCGACCGTAAACAAAACCAATGGGTTTATTACAGTATTAATAAAGTCCTGCCTGAATGGGCTAAAACTGTATTAACGCAAACACTTACTGCTAACCCTTCATTTTATGAAAACGATTTAACGCGCTTAAACGCTATGGGTAATCGCCCTGAACGTGCAGCTAGCTGTTGTAACTAATAAATTAACTCATTAAAGGTATTTAATTATGACTATTAAAGTAGGTATTAACGGGTTTGGCCGTATGGGGCGTTTAACACTGCGTGCAGCAGTTGATTGGCCAGAAATAGAGTTTATTAAAGTAAATGATGTAGCGGGCGATGCTAAAACCCACGCTCATTTAATTGAATTTGACTCAGTACACGGGCGTTTAGCGCAGCAGGTTACAAGTAACGATAATTCATTTAGTGTAGGTAAACACACTCTTTTAGTAATGAATAACAAAACCATAAATGAAACGGATTGGTCAGATTGCGACGTGGTTATTGAAGCCAGTGGAAAAATGAAAACCACTGAGCTGTTAAATCAATACTTAGCGCAAGGTGTTAAGCGCGTAGTAGTAACTGCTCCTGTAAAAGAAGATGGTATTTTAAATATAGTAATGGGTGTAAACGATAACCTTTATAACTCCGATGAGCATAAAATTGTTACCGCTGCCTCGTGTACAACTAACTGTTTAGCGCCAATCGTAAAGGTATTGCAAGAAAAAGTGGGTATTAAGCACGGCTCAATGACCACTATTCATGATATTACCAATACTCAAACTATTATAGATGCACCCCACAAAGACCTACGCAGAGCGCGTTCATGCGGTACTAGTTTAATACCAACAACAACAGGCAGTGCAACAGCCATTACGCATATTTTTCCTGAGCTTAAAGGTAAATTAAACGGTCATGCTGTGCGTGTACCACTTACAAATGCATCAATTACCGATTGCGTGTTTGAGCTTGAGCGAGGCGTAACACAAAGTGAAGTGAATGACTGGTTTAAAGACGCTGCAAATAATGAACTTAAAGGTATTTTAGGTTATGAAGAAAGACCGCTTGTATCGGTAGATTACAAAACAGATCCACGTAGTTGCACCATAGATGCGCTTTCAACTATGGTAATTAACAACACTCAGCTTAAATTATACGCTTGGTATGATAACGAATGGGGTTATGCAAACCGTACCGCTGAGCTAATGCTTAAAGTTGCACAAAGTGATTTGGTTTAATCTCGTTTAAAAAGGTTTAAATTCATGCTTGCGCAGTTAGCTAATTTACCAAGCTCTATAAAACAATATTTAATAATTACCGGTAATTACTGGGCATTTACCCTTACTGATGGCGCACTAAGGATGCTGGTGGTGCTGTATTTTCATCAGTTGGGTTATGGTGCATTTGCAATAGCCATGTTGTTTTTGTTTTATGAAATTTTTGGCGTAATCACCAATTTAGTAGGTGGATGGCTAGGAGCATATTTAGGGTTAAACAAAACCATGAATGTAGGGCTTGGGCTACAACTTGTAGCTTTAGTCATGCTTTGCGTGCCAGGAGATTGGCTAACCGTTGCCTATGTTATGGCAGCGCAAGCACTGAGTGGTATTGCTAAAGATTTAAATAAAATGAGCGCAAAAAGTGCCATTAAGTACTTAGTGCCACAAGGAGACGATCAGCAAAACCAATTATATAAATGGATTGCCATACTTACAGGGTCTAAAAATGCTTTAAAAGGGGTGGGCTTTTTTTTAGGCGGCTTGCTACTTACGTTATTTGGGTTTGTAGGTGCTTTATTGAGTTTAATTACTTTGCTAAGTATTGCTTGGATTATTAGTTTAATTTTTTTAAAAAGCGATATTGGTAAAGCTAAAAGCAAACCTAAGTTTAAAGAGTTATTTTCTAAGTCCCGCGCAATAAATTTACTTAGTGCCGCGCGTTTATGCTTGTTTGCTGCACGCGATGTATGGTTTGTAGTGGCACTACCTGTGTATTTAGCTGCTCAGTTTAACTGGGACCATTGGTGGGTGAGTGGTTTTATTGCCTTGTGGGTTATTGCTTATGGATTAGTACAATCTCAAGCACCGCGCATTACAGGGCTAAACATCAATAACTTACATACCGTTAAAAAAGCATATTGGTGGGTTGTTTTATTAAGTGGTGTAACAGGTGTTTTGGCATTGCTGATGCAATTTGATATAGCAGTACACTTTACACTCATTATTGGATTATTCATTTTTGGTGGCGTATTTGCAGTAAACTCGTCGTTGCACAGTTACTTAATTGTAAGTTTTGCTAAAAATGATGGTGTGTCGCTCGACGTTGGTTTTTATTATATGGCCAATGCGATAGGGCGCTTGCTTGGTACTGTGCTTTCTGGTTGGATTTTTCAGATGTACGGACTTAATGCATGCTTATGGGTGAGTGTGTGTTTGTTAATTGCAGCTTCAATTATAACTGTTCGTTTAGCCAAGCATTAAAAATTCAACTTATTGTATTTAATTCAGTTAGTTTAGTGATATTCATAGCTTCCTTTTCAAAAACTACTAAACTGTAACGGTAGTTTAATCAAAAGGTGTGTTTAATGCGGGAAATATCGTTAGCAAAAAAGTTACTCTGGCTTAGTGTCGGCAGTATATTTATAACAGTACTGGTGCTTTCGAGCATATTATGGTGGCAATTATCATCAAGTAATGAACAATTAGCGACCAAGTCTGAAGAATACATTGTTGCAGAAGTTGAAGAAAAACTTAATGCCAATGCCGCTGTTTATGGTGAAAGAATTGCTGGGTTTATAAATGAGGCTTACAGGATTCCATATTCGTTAGCCGCTTTACTTGGTGACTCAGCAAAGCAAAATACTTTGGATCGAAATGCAGTTGTAAGTATAAATCGTGCTGTTTTAGAGCAAAACACGCTTTTATCATCTATTTATTCGCAGTTTGAGGCTAATGCCTATGACGGGCAAGATTCTCAATATCAACAAGGTTTTAAGCATTCAGTTGATGGTGCAGGTACATTAGAAGTTTATATTACTCGCGATCAAAATGGTGTAATTGAGCAGCAAAAAGTAGCTAATGCAGCCGATAAATACATTACAGCGTTAAATGAGTTTGGTATTCGCGAAGCTCAGTGGTATTTGTGCGCTAAAGATACACTCAAGCCTTGTATTATGGAACCTTACCTATACGAAATACCGTCGGGCGATTCTGTTATGCTTACTTCTTTAACTGTGCCTATTTTGAAATCAGGGCAGTTTATTGGTTTAGCTGGTGTTGATTTAACGCTTCCGACCTTTCAGGCGTTGACCGAGAAGCTATCTCAACAACTATATAACGGACAAGCTAAAGTAACCTTATTGAGCGATTTAGGTTTAGTTGTAGGCAGTAGTCACTATAAAAATAAGCTAGGGCGTCCAATTAAAGAAGCCGTTAGTTCTAATATATTTAATGATATTGAAAAGTCTAAAGGACAAAGCGGTATTTTTAAAACTAATAACGAATACCTCGTTAATTACCCAATAAATATTAAATTAGCCAATAAACAATGGTCATTAATAATTGAAGTGCCAACAGAGCTTGCACTTGCAGGCCCTCAAGCGCTAGAAAAAAATATGCAAGAAACGGCAACGTCACTTGGGTTTATTATTTTAATAACGGGTTTAGCCATTGCGGTAGTCGCCTTTATTGTTATGAAATTAGTAATTGCAGGTGTAATAGCGCCGCTACAACAAATTCAACAACGAGTTGATAACCTTGCAAGTTCTGAAGGCGATTTAACGCATACACTACACGTTGATAGCCACGCAGAGCTTATTGCTTTAGCTGGTGGATTTAATCGATTTTTAACTAAATTACGTGATTTAATCTCTGAGCTAAAAGATGTATCTGAACAAACTAAACAGCAAGGTGAAATTGCCCAAAGTATAGCAATTGATACTAAACATAATGTTCAATCGCAATTTCAAGAAATTGAAAGTGTGGTAACAGCAATGAACGAAATGAGCGCGACAGCGCTTGAAGTTGCAAGAGCATCAGAGCAATCTGCGCAACAAGCTGACGAAATAAATGGTTTAGTGGTTAGCAGTGAATCGAGTTTATCGTCAGCCATGATGCAAGTTAAGACCATGTCAGAAGAAATTAAAGAAGCAAATCAAGCAGTAGAAAAAGTTGCCTCGCGTAGTAAAGATATTACACAAATTTTAGATGTAATTCGTACTATTTCGGAGCAAACAAACTTACTTGCACTTAATGCTGCAATTGAAGCTGCGCGTGCGGGAGAGCATGGTAGGGGCTTTGCAGTAGTTGCCGACGAAGTAAGGGCACTTGCTTCTAAAACTCGTTCATCAACCGATGATATTAGTAAACTAATTGACAGCTTGTTACATGAGGTTGGTAATGCTTCAACTGTAATAGAAAAAGGCGTAGTAAGAGCTCAAGATGCAGTTGACGAAACGTCTGTTGCGTTTGATGCCTTGCATAGTGTGGTTGTTAAAGTTGATGAAATAACAAATCAAATAACACACATTGCAACTGCTGCAGAAGAGCAAAGCTTAGTAACTGAAGAGATTAATCGTAACTTGACGCTTATATCTGATGCGGCTTCACAGCTTTCTGATTTATCTTCTCAAGCCGGTGATAGCAGCGAAATGCTTAACAAACTAGTAGCGAAACAAGATTCAGAACTTAATAAATTAAAAACATAATATTTATTTAATGTTCAGATAAAATAAAAACGGCAGTAATTTAATTACTGCCGTTTTTTTATTCAAATAATTGAGGGTAAAGCAGTTATAAGCTTTTTATGATCTTAAACATTTGATTGATCATAGGCTGAGCTAATGACTCCACACCTGGGCGGTTAAAATAACCACGTAGTCCAGTAAATTGAACTTCAAAAAATCGTGCATATTCTTGCGCGGATATATTATTACTCAACTCATTCTTTTCAATTGCTTGCTCAAAAAGAACCGAAAGGTAGTTTTCAAATTTATCAGCTAAATCTAAACTTAGTTGGTATAAATTGCTGTCTTTATCGGCAAATTCGCAATTGGCTTTTACCAACATACAAATAGCACTCGGTGTACTTTCTTTTTTTGTGACTACGTCTTCAACAAAGGCACGTAAACCACCAAGAATACTGTCTGATGTAGATAGACACTCTTTAATTTGGCTTTCCATTTGCACTGTGTAGTCTTTTAGCGATTCAATATAAAGTCCTTCTTTTGAACCGAAAGCAGAATAGATACTCCCGGGACGCATGTTTACAGCATCTTGTAGATCACGCGTTGAGGTAGCATGAAAACCCTTCTCCCAAAATAGCTGACTTGCAAGGCGGACAACGGTCTCGCGCTCAAACTTCACCTTATTTACCATGTTGTTTCTCAATTAATTTGAACATTTGCTCAATTTTAACTTGAACAGTCGCTCAAAATCAAATATTATGTGTCTCGAAGTTACTTAAACCTAATTATTTATTGGAGCTAAACATGACAGAATTTACTTTATACACAGCAGAAAACGCACCTGAAGAATCAAAATCTCTAATGGCTGACTCAGTAGCTGCATTTGGTATGGTACCTAACTTACACGCAGTAATGGCTGAAGCACCAACATTACTTAAAGGTTATCAAGTACTGCATGACCTATTCCAAAAAACATCGTTCAATGCAGAAGAGCTAACAGTTGTATGGCAATCAATTAACGTTGAGCACGCATGTCATTACTGTGTACCTGCACATAGCGCAATTGCTGCGTCAATGAACGTTGACCAAGGTATTGTTGACTCACTAGTAGATAAAACACCACTAGCAAATCCTAAACTTGAAACGCTTCGTGAAACAACACTAGCAATGGTGCGTGAGCGTGGTGTAATTAGCGATGAGCAAATTGAAAAATTCTTTGCAGCAGGTTACGGCAAGCAGCAACTACTTGAAATCATTGTTGGTTTATCTCAAAAAGTAATGAGCAATTACACAAACCACCTTGCAAATACACCAGTTGATGCACCATTTAAAAAGTTCGTAAAATAATTTACATACTTTAATAATGAAAAAGGCAGCTTAAGCTGCCTTTTGTATTTTAAATACCGCTCTGAAAGCTATTTAAATTTAACAGCCTTCGTACTTTTTATGTAGGTACGAGTTTCGGATTTAGTCCACTCGCCCTTTTTAAGATAAGTTGTTGAAACAATAAATTTATCGTCTTTTAAATCATTGGTCGACTTAACTTTAGTAATACCTTCTTTATTGCCCGTTACATCTTCATAAGCTACAAACTGAGTTGGGCTTAACACCTTTATTATGCCTTTCGTATAAAAGCCTGCTGTAGTGAAATAATAAAAAACTAATGACTTCTTTTTACTATCATAAAAAATAGTAGATTCGCCACCATATTCGCCCTCATTAATTGAGTGCATAGTACGAATAGCTTTACCATTAAGCGCTCGCTCCCATTTACTTATGTCTTGAACTGGCTTTGTGTTTTTTTCTGCTACTTTAAAGTTAGCCTGCCAAGTGCCCAAGTAAGGTTGAAACACGGCTAATTCTTTATCAAGTAGCAGGTTATTTTGATCGGCATAGCTATTAGTAAATGCGCAAAGGCATAACGCTAAGAATAGCGTTTTAAAATATGTCATAATTTAGCTCTTTTTATTTTAGTGTTTTGTAATTTCTAGTATAGGCGATAATTAATTGATAAAGAAAATATTAATAATATTTGCGAGTGTCTTTATAGGCATCTTATGGTTAGCTTATTTAACGCACTACACATCTATTTATGTACCAAGCTATGTAAGTGGATTGAGCGCTTTAACATTTTTAATATATGCATGGGATAAACGTAAAGCCAAACAATCAACACACAAAAAAGTAAATCGAATATCAGAGCGTACATTACAGTTATTCGCGCTTTTTGGTGGGTGGCCTGGTGCATTAATAGCTCAGCAATTATTGCGTCATAAATCGCAAAAACAACGGTTTATAATTGTACTGTGGGTTTGTATATTAATTAATTTGAGTGTGATCGGGTTTTTAGGGTATGTACTTTTAGTAAGGAATTAATATGCCTTTATAAATAAAAGGCATATTTTAAATAGAGCTAAGTAACTTATTGAGCTGCTTGGCTTTCTTCTTTTTTAGTTAGTTGAATTGTTAAGATTGTTTTTTTATCAACTGAGATCCATTTTCTATATGTATCGTAGCCTTTTTTACTTACTTCAACATCGTATTTACCTGCATCTAGTTCTATTGCAGCTTTATATACAGGCGCTATATTCATAATACGTACGCGAGCATCAGCTGGAGTCGTAATAACCGTTAATGAAATTGGTGCATTTGCTTCACTTGTTTCAGCAGCAGATTCAGCAGCAACGGGTTCTTCAACAGGTTGCTGTTTTTCAACACTAGAAGTTGTAGAACAACCGCTTAACAATAATATAGCCACTATTGAGCTTAATCTTTTCATAAATTCTCCATAAAAGTCATCAAAAATGTAAAGGTTGCAAAAATCATGGAGGTTTGTGTATGAAGATAAGCCTAACTATCCATCCTTGACCTTTGTTTTAATAAAAAACGATTCGTAGTTTAATATGTATTCAGTATATGTTCAAACGCCGTAAGTTTTATTTGGAATATAAATGAGTTTATTGGCTAAATAATAAAATAAAACCAATAAGCATCATTCATATATTGTCGTATAAATAGTTAATTACTAGATTACAAAATATTATCTAAAGATTTAGTAATAGCCTCGCTTCTTTCAACTAATTGCTCAGCTGTTTTGTACATTCTTTTTTTCATTAAATTATTTGCCATAGTGATATAGCGTTTAGATAACTCTTTTTTTAGAGATAGAAGAGGAGAGAAGTTTTCAGGCAATTCATCTGATTGCGAGTTTACTAATTCTTCAAACTCTAAGAGGTCTTTATAATCTGTTATTTCGTCAAGCTTTTCTTCGTAACGAGTAAATCTTGGTTGATAAAATACAATAGCCGCTTGAGTCGGAAAAACGACTTGTTCACCCATCTCCAACTTTTTATTATAAGTTGTTAAGGCATTAATAGCTGATTCTCTTTTTAATAAGTCAGCTATAAGCTCGCCAGCTTTTTTATTATTGGCAAACACAATTTTTCCAACATTAAGTAAGCTTTGTTGAGAATTAACGTCATCATTTTCTATTGCTGTGTTCAAAGCTGCCTGGAAGTTTTCTAGGTGCACTTCTGATGGCTGATATACATAATTACTATCTACCGTTTTTAAATCTGAAACAAGTTCAGTAATATTATTTTGACCTTCTTCACTGTAACGTGATTGCTCTAGTAGTAAGTCTATTCTTGACGTTATATCTGAAATAATAGACTGACGCTCCCTTAGTACACTTTCAAGCTGTATTGACAGCTTTTCTGAGTCAGGGTAATAATCTAGTGCTTTATTATAAATAGTAATAGTTTTATCAAAGTCTTTGAACTCGCTGCCATTTCCGTTGAATTTATTTGCCTCAGACTCAAAGTTTTCTAAAATGTTAGGTTGATTTACTCTTAATAGACCTTGTTTTAGGACGTTATATTGAGGAGGGATTTCACTTAGTTGACCAATTATTGACGGACCCTGCCACGACATCCAAGTTTCTACTTGCTGATTAATCGCTAATGCATTATCGAGTTTAGCTTCTAATTGTTTCAAATCGCTTGTGGTCGATGTATGATATTGACCAGCTAAAAAGGCGACGGCTATAGATGTTATTGCAATTGCAATTGCCGGCTTGAAGTTTGTATTGTAAGATTTATAGATGCTTTCTAAATTTTTAGGTCTTTGTGCTGCACTCAGAGATAACGCTTTTTTAACATCTTTCCATAACCATAAAGGGCAATGGCTAGGGCGTTTAACGACGTTATTTTGAGGTAATTTATCAGCAGCAATTCTATTAAATGGATGCTTACTACTTAATAATTCATAGGCAATACACGCATATGAAAATATATCGTCTTTAATTGACGCTTTGTTACCTTTTAATTGTTCAGGGCTGGCGTAAGTTGGAGTATAACCACCAATAGAATCAGTACTATTTGCATCATTTACAGCATACTTATCGTCATTACTTTTTTGCTTTGCTATACCAAAATCTAAAACTTTTAACTCACCATTAGAGTTTAAAATAACATTAGAAGGCTTGAGATCATTATGTATAACACCTTGGTTATGTGCGTATATAAGTGCATCAGCAAGTTGCTCTAAAATCACTTTTGCTTTTTTATAAGCCATTCCATTTGGTTTGTTACGCTTTATTATTTGTTCTAGTGTTTCGCCTTCAACCCACTCCATAGTGACATAAAACAAATCACCATCAGAGTCAGCTGAGTAAACTTTTACAATATTAGGATGAGCTAATTGCTGAGTTTTAACTGCTTCATCTTTTAGCAGCGCAATAGCCTCTTCTGAATGAGAAAACTCTTCAAGTAAAATTTTAATTGCAACAAAGGCTTCGGGTCTACTCGCGTTTTCTAAAAAAGTATCGCGAGCTCGATAAATATAGCTCATGCCACCTTGACCAATAAGCTCTTCTATTAAATATCGACCAGAGATTGTTTTACCAAGTAAATTTAATTGGGTTTTTCTTGCGGCTGTTTTGTGCTTAGTATCAAGGGAAGCAATTTGAGTTTTATCATTATTGTTATTTATACTGCTCATTATAAATCCTTTTATTGTGTTTAATTGAATAATCGAGGTGTTAAATATTTTACACTAGTATCAATCTTCCCTCTGATATTGACATACATTTTTACAAAATTATCTCGTCTTAGCAATGTTTCAATCAGCAATAAACTTTATATAGCCTTAATAGAGCTAGTTAATAGGTCATATTTCTATTTATAGGTGTATTTTTGTATATATTGGTTAGCATCATTTTATATGGTTAAGTTGAGTTTTAGTATTTATAAGCTATTGTTTTGTATGCTTATGTTGATTTGAGGTTTTAAATTAACCGAAAAAAGATAAAGCAAATTATATGAGATAAAGAAAAAAGGTGTAGATAGAATTTTTATTTCTATTTTACTACTTTTTGCATATTACATATAAAGACGATAATAAAATTTCAGCAATAAAAACTTCAATAATAGCCACTTTAAAAAGTGCGTTTATTTATCTTAATGACAAGTATATTTTTTATATATTAATTTCAATGTTGACAATAGTTTCGCTTCTCATTTATCCTAGCAACACTACAGATTTATGGGACTAACTTATCAAATGGAACTGATACTAAATATAACCAGTTATCATAGACTCTCACCTGAAATTGAAGCTTCAAAAAAAATACAAGAAAACTTAATTTTTGGTCGTTCTGAATCATGCGATTGGCATCTACCAGACCCTGAAAAAATTATATCCAGTAAGCATGGCAATATTAAAAAAGAAGGTGATGCTTTTTATCTTTATGATAATTCAACGAATGGTATTTTTGTAAATTTTGCGGTTGCGCCATTAGGTGAAGGTAATAAACATCGTTTAGCTAATGAAGATGTACTAACTGTTGGCGACTTTCAAATTTCAGTGAAGCTAGAAGAGCTGCAATCAAGCTTTGCAAATGATGTACCTGCTTATTCAAAGCCTGACTTTGAAAGCAGCAGAGTGCAAGATAAACCAGTTAAATCATTCTCACAACCTCAGGACTTCTTGAACGAATCTATTTTGGATGAATCAATGCCTGAAATTTCTATGGTGCAAGAGTCATTCTCTAATTCAGTTGATAAAATACCTGAAGATTGGGATGATCTTTCTAGTCTAATGAATAGCGATCCTGCACCTGAAATAATATCTGCACCTGAAATAGCTCCAACTCCTAGGGTAGAAAGCGTTCAACCTCCAAAGGTTTCTAGCCCAAATAAAGTTGTATCAAATAAGCAAAAAACTAATTCAACTCCCAAGATTGTTAAGCAAGGTAGTTCAAATTTATCTGAGGCCTTTTTAAAAGGCTTAGGGGTAAACCAAGAGTTACAAAACACGCTAGACGATGAAGAACTTTGGTTTGAGATGGGGCAAAGCCTAAATTTGTTACTCACTGGCGTTATGGAATCGCTGCGTCAAAGAGCAACAGTTAAAAGTCAGTTGCGACTAAATCATACAATGTTTCAAACAAAACAGAATAATCCATTAAAGTTTTCTGCAAGTATAGATGATGTTATTCAGAATCTATTCATTAGAAATAGTGCAAGCTTTTTGAATTCTGAAGAATCGATTAAAGAAAGCTTTGCTGATACACGAAAACATGAACATGCTTTGATAGCAGGTGCAACCGGTACATTAAAAGGATTGTTAGAACAGGTATCTCCCACTCATATTAACCAGCAGGCTACTGATACGACTAGCGTACTAAGAATAATTCCTGGGCAAATAGAAGCTAAATCTTGGAAATTATACCAACAATTACACAATGATCTTTATCAAGAAATAAACTCAAAAGGCGCTATGGCTATGTCTGATGACTTTTTGAAAGCATATAATGATAAAGTTAAAGAAATAGATTAGAAAGGATCAAATTAATGTATAAAATCAGGCTCTATTTACTGAGTTTTAGTTTACTATTTTTAGTGTTAGGTTGTGAAACGGTTAATCGGTTTGTCCCACCTTCAACAGATTTAGCGATAAATGTGTCTAAAGATGTAAATCCAGATATATCTGGAAGACCTTCTCCTGTCGTAATGAAAATATTTGAACTGAGCTCAAGAGCAATTTTTGACACTCAAGATTTTTTCAGCTTATACGATAATCCTGAACAATTACTTGGGCCTGATTTATTAAAAAAAGATGAACTAGAATTACAGCCAAGTACTATTCAAAACTATAAAATGAGTTTAAATCGTAATACTCGCTATGTTGGAGTTGTTGTAGCCTATAGGAATATAGACCAAGCCAGATGGAGAGCCGTAATTGAGGTCGATCCTACTGGGTATGATGATATTGACGTGAATGTTGAAGCTATAGCTACATACATGAGAGAAAAATAAAAGGATTTATAAAATGAGTGATAACACTCGTGTTGCTTGGACTGAAGGAATGTTTTTAAGGCCGCAACACTTTCAACAATCAGATAAGCATATCTCCAATGTGATTAAACAAGTTTGCAATAGCAACCTTGTTTCACCTTGGGGAGTGGTTGATTTAAGCATAGATACAGAATTGTTAAGTACAGGTCAATTTGCTGTTGAATCATTATTCGCTATTACGCCTGATTTATTTCCTATAGAAATGCCTCAATCGGCGGCTTTACCAGAGCCTTTAATTGTTAGCAAAGATGTTTACGATCAAGTTATTTATCTTGCTATTCCGGCTTTGAAAAATAGTGGAGTAAACCTTTCTGATGCAGAAGATAAATCAGTAACTCGTTATAAATTACATGATTTAACTGTAAGCGATGACTTGTTAGGTAGCCAATCTCAAGAAATTATTCAAGTTGCTAAAGTACATGGCAAACTTATGCTTTCATCAGATGACCATTCTGGATATATAGTACTTCCATTAGCTAGAATAATTGAGGTATCGAGTGAAGGCGCGATTAAGTTAGACAGTAAATATATACCTCCTTGTCTAAAAGTTGGGTTAAACAAACCATTATCTAGTCTTGTAAGAGAAATTGGTTCAATGATTAAACAGCGCGCTGAAAATATCGCGGTAAGATTATGTCAAGGATATGCTGGTAGTACTTCAGTCGCTGACTTCATAATGCTTCAAACACTAAATAAATACGATGCTGTTTTTGAAAACCTATTATCTGCAAGTAATATACACCCAACAACCTTATACACTCGATTGATTGAACTAGCGGGTGAGCTTGCAACATTCAGTACGGTTAATAAAAGAGTTCCAACTTTACCTAAATACGACCATTTAAACTTAGGCGGTGTATTTAGTGAAATAGTTAGCTTTTTATATCAATCGCTAAGCCACGTAATAGAACAAACCGCAACAGAAATAAAACTCGAGCAAAGCAAGTTTGGTATTTCGTTTGGTGCATTGAAAGATAAATCAATCCTAAGTGCTGCCCAGTTTGTTTTAGCTATTAAAGCAAGCGTGCCACATGAAGAGTTACGTAAAATTCTGCCTTCACAAATAAAAATTGGTAGCGTTGAAACGATTCGAGACCTTGTTAATAATCAAATACCAGGTATTACAATTAGTAACTTACCTACGGCACCAAGGCAAATACCTTACCATGCAGGCTTTCATTATTTTGAGCTAAATATGCATGGAGAACACTGGGATAAGTTACGCTCAAGTGGAGGTATAGCACTTCACATTTCAGGTAATTACCCTGAGTTGCAACTAAGCCTTTGGGCTATTAGAACTTAACTTTAATAAGGAAGAGTTTCAATGGATGAAACCATTATCAAACCACGCCCTGGTCGATTAGGGCGTGAAGCCTCACAAAAAACAAGTGCAGATAATAATGCCGACAAGACAGTAATGTCGGTTGAGTCGCCTTCTACTAAATTACCAGAAAACTCTAAGGTTTCTATATTTAAAAATCCTTTAATGGAAGCTGCTACAGATTGTTTTTCGCTTGTTATTTCTATTAATCAATCAACAGAAATGAGTAATTTAGCCGCATTGAAGCACCGCTGTGTTGAAGCTATAAAACGTTTTGAAGGTGAAGTTAGAAATCAAGGTTTATCAAAAGATATTATTAATAATTCTCGCTATTGTTTATGTGCGATTTTAGATGAGTCAGTACTAAACTCATCATGGAGTTCAATGGAATGGGCTGATGAAAGTTTACTTTCTACATTTCATAAAGAAACGTTTGGCGGTGAATATTTTTATACTTTACTTGATAGTGCCCTTGGTCAACCTGAAAAAAACAAACAGTTTTTAGAGCTACAATACCATTGTTTTAATTTGGGCTTTAAAGGTAAATACAGACTTGATTCTACCGGAAGTAGTAAAGTTGAAGAGTATAGATCTCAACTATATCATTTACTTAATCAATTAGATGGTCCAATAAATAATAAACTATCACCAAATTGGAAAGAGCGAGTTGCAGCCGGCGTTGAATTAAGAAATCAAGTGCCATTATGGGTTATTTTTTCTGTTTTAGGTTTAATATTATTAGCCGTATACCTTTTCATTAATATGAGACTTAACAACGAAGTTTTTGAAATTAATGAAAGACTATCTGCTATTCACCCGCTGGCAAAAGAACAAACTATAGATACTAAAAATAATCAACTGTTAGTGCTAGAGCAGCTTATGCAGACAGAGATTCAAATGGGTATTGTGGCTATTACTAAAAATAATGATCGCATCCGAATTTCTATTAGCAATGAAAGCTTGTTTAATCCGGGGGAATCAACATTATTACCTTCATTTCAACCAATCCTCGAAAAGTTAGCATTAAGTTTAGAAGGCACTAAAGGACGAATTTTAATTACAGGTCACACGGACGATAGCCCAATTAGCACCGCAAAATATCCTTCAAATTGGCACTTATCATTAGCAAGAGCTACACAAGTTGCAAACTCAATGGCAAAAAGTACACATTTAAGTGGGCGTTTATGGCCTGAAGGTAAAGGCGCGGCAGAACCTATTGTCAGCAATTCTGATTCAGCTTCTCGGTCGTTAAACCGAAGAATTGAAATTGATTTATTATTTAAATGAGGTTGACATGAGTTTCTCGCAAAAATTTACAAAAATAAAATATGCTCTAACATCTCGAACAGCAATGCTAATTATCGGGTTTATTGCTTTATCGCTACTTATTTGGTTTGGTGGTCCTTTAATTGCTATTGCTGGGTATGTTCCTCTAGAGGGAGTTGCTTCTAGGTTTCTTACAATATTATTGATATTACTCATTTTTTCTGTGACAAAAATTTATCGTCTTGTGCAACAAAGTAAAAGAGATGAAAAAATGGCTGATGAACTAATCGATAATGAAAGTTCAAATAGCAATGAAGTTAACGAGGAAATAACCACTTTAAAAGCAAGAATGAGCGAAGCCATTGACTTGCTAAAAGATGTAAAGCTATTCAAAGGTAAAAATATTTACCAATTGCCATGGTATATCATGATTGGTCCGCCTGGTGCAGGTAAAACAACCGTTATACACAACTCAGGTTTAGACTATCCGCTTAAAGATAAGCTAGGGGTAGATTTAGTACATGGTGTAGGCGGTACACGTAACTGTGATTGGTGGTTTACTAATAAAGCAGTGTTAATTGACACCGCAGGCAGATATACAACGCAAAGCAGCCATGCAAAACATGACTCTCGTGCTTGGGAAGGCTTTTTAGGATTACTTAGAAAGTACCGTCCACTTAGACCGATTAACGGTGTAATGATAAGTATGGGCATCTCTGAATTGATGAACCAAACTAAAACCGAAAGAAACTTACATGCTCGGGCTATTAAACAGCGTCTTCAAGAGCTTCAAAATCAGCTCGGTATGACATTCCCAGTGTATGTTATTTTCTCTAAAGTAGATTTAATTGAAGGTTTTAGAGAGTTTTTTGGTGAGTTAACAGAAGAAGAATGCGAGCAAGTTTGGGGTGTAACTTTTCAGCTGGATTTAGACAAAGACAATCAGGTTGAAGCTTTTAATAAAGAATTTCACACTTTAATTTCAAAGTTAACTGAGATGTTAAATCGCAGACTAATTAACGAGCGAGATGAAGTAATACGCGCTAAGATTTTTGAATTCCCGAGACAGTTAAGAGTCTTACAAGGTGTAGGCTATGCATTTTTAAAAGAAATATTTACACCTAATGCTTACGAAGAGTTACCTATTTTTAGGGGCGTTTATTTAACAAGTGCAACTCAAGAGGGAACACCTTCTAGCTTTCTCAATGATGGAAAATCGGGTAAGTCAGATTATATTAACCAATCAAAAAGCTTTTTCATAAAAAACGTTTTAGAAAGTGTTATTTTTCCAGAACAAAACTTAGCAAGTACTAACAAGCATCATGATAAGCAAAATAAGTGGTTTAGAATTGGTTGTATATCGCTTGCAAGTATTGGCTTAGTTGTATTTTCTGTTTCTTGGTATTTTAGTTTTGCGTGGAATAGTAAGCTTATAGAGTCAACTAATGATGCGGTGACGGTTTATCAAGAACTAGATACAGCTTCATTTGATAGCAATAACTTACTGGTACTCAACGATAGATTAAATGCACTTAGAAACCTACCCGCGAGTAAAACAAAGCTTGTTAGTGAAGATGAATCATCTGCACTTGGTTTTGATAAGTTAAATGAAATAAGAGAAGCATCTGTAGATGTATATAGTCGTTCATTGCAAACTTATTTAGAACCATTTATTGCAAATACACTAATTAAAGAAATGGAAATACATCCAGATCATTTAAGTTATTTATACGAAACTTTAAAATGTTATTTAATGCTTTTTCAACCTGAATACTTTGAAAAAGAAGACATTATTGTATGGTTTGGAGCTTATTTAGAAAGAAACCTACCTGGTGATAAAAATACACAAACCAGAAATGAGTTAATGAGCCATATAGACACATTATTAGATAATGGTGTTAATCAGGTTGAAGTAGATGATCAGGCTGTAAGAATAGCTCGTTCTGAACTTACAAAGCTACCTATTGCTGAGCGTGCATATCAAAGATTACAAGCTGATTTTCTTGATAGTAGTATCCCTCCATTTAGATTAACTGACATTATCAGTTTTGAAAGTGCTCAAAAGTTTACTTTTCGTAATAATGGTGATTTAACAAGAAGTATTCCTGGGCTTTATACGTTTAATGGTTTTCACGGCATTTTCAATATTGAAAAAAGTAAGATGTTAGGTAACTTGATGGATAGCAGCTGGGTATACGGAGAAGAAGCTTCAGGGACTTATGATATATCAAAAGATGATATAGAGAAAAAGCTAGAGCAGCGTTACTTTCAAGATTATATTTTTTATTGGCAGTCATTCTTAGATGATTTAAGTTTAAATCAATATAGCTCACCGAGTGAAGGTGTACGCATAACTGACGTGCTATCAGGCTCTGAAACTCCTATTAAAAATATTATTAATGCAGTTCAAAAAAATGTTCAGCTTACACAGTTACCAGTATCCGAAAATCAAAAAGCGGCAGGTAAAGTAGCGGCAAACGCAGCTGAAATAGCAATGCAGACTAAATCTAATCGAATAAAAAGGTTTTTGCCTTCAGAGGCTCCTAGCTTTGATATCAAATTACCAGGACATCAAGTAGAGGAAGCATTTGAAGATGTTATAAATATTGACGCAGAGCAATTAGATGGTATTCAAAAAAATCTAAGAGAGCTTAATATTTATTTAACTAAGCTGGATAGAGGTGATCAACTAAGAACGTCAATTGAAGATCAAATAAACGGTAAAAGTAAACCGAGCTTTATTCGACAATTGGAGTATCAAAGTAAGGATCTACCATACCCATTTAACAGCTGGTTGCTTGATATAAGTAGAGATACTTCTAATATCACTAAAAATAGTGCAAACAGACACTTAAATGAAATATGGAAGAGCCAAGTACTACGAGAATATAATGCGGCAATTGTGGGTAGGTATCCATTCTCTCCTAACGCAGTTAAAGAAGTTAGCATGAAAGATTTTGCTAGATTTTTTGGACCAGATGGAACAATAGACAGCTTTTTTAATACTTACGTTGCACCAAGTGTTGATACAAGCTCAAGCCCTTGGAAGTTTGAAAAAGATATTGGTATCAGTGACCGAACTTTAATAATGTTTGAACATGCATATAGAATCAAAACGGCTTTCTTTGATGGCGGCAGTGAAACACCAAAAATTGAATTTGGACTGCGTGCAAAAAGGTTAGATAAAAATGTCTCGAGTATTCAAATCGTTGTTGATGATCAGCAACTGATTTACCGCCATGGTCCTCCAAAAATAATTAATTTTGTTTGGCCTAACCCTAATAATCAGCCAAAAACACGAGTGATTTTCACACCTCCTAACGGAGGGCGTTCAATTAATACAACGTACGAGGGTGAGTGGTCTTTTTATCGTATGCTTGATGAATTAAGTGAAAAAAGAAGTAAAACACGTGAAGACTTAGAACTTCACTTCTCATTAATGGGAAGTAACGCGGAGATAGAATTATTGCCTAAATCAATCAGGCACCCATTTTGGAACACGAGTGTAGAGAAGTTTTCATGTCCGACCCGATTATAAATATTGGTTATCTTGGCAAAGTCCCTAGTTTAGGTGACTTTGTGCAAGATAACATTTCTAAAGATTTTTCTGAACATTGGGAGCAATGGCTGCAAGCAGCTATTGCTGTTAGTAAAGAGCAAATAGGGGAAGTATGGAAAGATAAATACTTAACAAGCCCTGTTTGGCACTTTGCACTAAGCCCAAATATAATAGGCGAAAAAGGTGTAATGGGTACTCTTTTGCCCAGTGTTGATGCAGTTGGTCGACATTATCCGTTTACTGTACTTTGTACTACAGAGAGTCTTCCTACAGATATTCTTCATTCTGGAGTGCTCTCTTTAGATTATGAAGATGTTGTATTAAAAGTGCTCGATAGCTCAATAGACCTTTTCTCTTGGAGAAAGGAAGTAGCTAAAGCAATAAATGTAAAAGCGTTAGATAAAAAGCAGTTCATTCATCATAGCTCTGCTGATAAAGCGAAGGATGGAGAAGCATTTGAATTCTCTGGTACCGAATTGCAAGGTAATATCTTGCAAGAAGCAATGCATACCATGTTATATAAAAAGTATGGTAACTACAGCATTTGGTGGACACACGGGTCGTGCAATATTAAACCGATGGTACTTATATCATCGTCATTACCTCCAGTAAATCAAGTCGCAGCAATGTTAGATGGACGCTGGAAGCATTGGGAATGGAATCTGACACAGGTAAGAGACAGTGATGAGTAAATCAAGCTCAAGTTATGCAATTACTCATAGAGGTGCTGTTAGGCAGCTAAATGAAGATGCGCATGCAGAAGTTAATAGCCATAACCTATGGATTGTAGCTGATGGTATGGGCGGTCATGAAGCAGGCGAAGTGGCAAGCCAATTAGTTGTAGATGTTGTTAGAGCAAAGGCACAAGATTTTTCGGTAAATGAGCTCAGCCATATACATATTATTGAAGCGATAGAAGATGCTAATAAACAGCTTAATGATTATAGTGCCCAATATCTTGATAATAAAACGGCAGGAAGCACGGTCACGACGCTTTTTATAAAAGACGATAAATATTATATTTTATGGGTTGGTGACAGCCGAGCTTACTTATTGAGAAACGGTATTCTTGAGCAAATATCAAGAGATCATAGCCAAGTGAATGATTTAATCGATGAAGGTATAATTTCAGCTGAAGATGCTAAAAATCATCCTCTATCTAATGTTATAACTCGTGCTGTTGGTGTTGTTGATGAAGTGCAGGTTGACCTTATCAAAGGCGATATTCATGCTGGTGATATTTTCTTATTGTGCTCAGATGGTTTAACTGGCGAGTTATCAGATCAAGATATCTGTTTAGCACTAGAACCAAAAAGTATAATCGATTCTGGTATGGCACTTATGCATTCTTCTTTAGTTCGTGGAGCAAGAGATAATGTTACTTGCATATTAGTTCGGTACGATGAAATATTAAATGATGATAATCACGAAGTATTTAATTTAAAAGACGAAGCTACTATTCCCTTATTTACTAAACAGTAAACTATTATTTATATTCGATTATATAAGACTATATAATCGAATATATTTTGAATAAACAGAATTGTAACTAGGCTTGTAATTTAATATAAAGAATGTAATATGAAAAACGCCTGAATTCATGAGGCGTTACGGATAATTATTAGGACGACGGAATGTTTGTATTTGAAGAATATATTTCCCCTATCTCTGAGTCACAGTTTGCTGGAACTGATCCGCGTGCTGATGTCTCTCCTACGTCCACTTATTATTCCTTAAAAGATCTCAGAAACCAGTTACGCGCAGCCGAGCGAAATGCATTAGTTGACGAAGAAGGTATATCATCTTTAGCGCGAGATTGGCTACCTTTGCTTGAGCAGTGTAGCACTGCGATTAAAACCGAAAGTAAAGATATTGAATACTTAGCATGGTTAATTGAAGCATTATGCCGTATTTATGGCTTTAAAGGTCTCGCTTTTGGCTTTAACGTAGCGCGTTATTTGATAGAGAATCACTTTGATTCCTTGTATCCATCATTAGATGACGACGATGAAATCTCAGATAAAGTATCAGCTATTGTTGGTTTAAATGGCGCTGCGGGTGAAGGGACGTTAATAATCCCAATAAAATCTATTTATTTAACAGACAGTGTTAGTTTAGATAGCTTTTCTTTTTGGGAGTATCAACAAGGTTACGACATATCGCGTTTGAGTGAAGATAAACGTAGTAAAAAAATAGCACAAGGTGCTGTCGACTACGAAAAAGTAGAGCAAAGTGCGGCAGAAACAAGCATTGAGTTTTTTATAAACTTAAAAAATGATATTGAAGAGACGATAGAGCAATTTTCTTTACTTAGTATTGCACTTGATGAAGTTACTGGCTCACCGCAACCAACTTCTAATATTAAACAAGCCTTAGAATCAGGCTTAGCGGCTATAAATCATGTAGCAGCAGATAAGTTTGAAGCAGCTAATAAGGCTGCAGTGAAAGCTGCTGCAAAGTTAAAAAATACTCAAGCTGCTGAAACAGAAAATGAAAGTGAAGATGCACCAGCAACAAGTCCAACAGCTATTGCTAACGATGAAATAAATAGTAGAGACGGTGCAATAGATAAACTGAAAGAAATCGCACTTTATTTTAGAGAAACAGAGCCTCATTCGCCAATGTCATACACGATTGAGCAAGTTATTAGATGGAGTGAACTATCACTTCCAGAGTTATTAAACGAATTAATTACAGATAGTGATGCTAGAACGGGGTACTTTAAGTTGTCTGGCATTAAAATCAGCGAAACTGAAACATAAGTAAAGGGAGTTCTCTATGAGTAACAATAATAGTATCCATGATAAGTTAAAACGAGTTCGTAAGCCTCGCGTTCACATCACTTATGATGTTGAAACAGAAGGCGCAGAGGTAAAAAAAGAATTACCATTTGTTGTTGGTGTACTTGGTGATTTTTCGGGTGACAATACTGAAGTATTAAAACCATTAAAGGAAAGACGATTTATTCAAATAGATCGTGATAATTTTAATGATGTTTTAAAACGTATGAGCCCATCTCTTAGCTGGAGAGTAGAGAATACGTTAACAGATGATGGATCTGAATTTTCTGTTAATCTTAACTTTAACTCTATTGAAGATTTTGAACCGGCAGCGGTTGTAAACCAAGTAGAACCATTAAGAAAATTAATGGAAACACGTAATAAATTGCGTGACTTAATGACAAAAGTTGACCGCTCAGAAGAGCTAGAAAATGTATTGGAAGAAGTATTAAGTAATACAGCGAATCTAGACTCGATTGCGAAAGAACTAAAAATTGAGGAGACTGAAAAATGAGTACTGAACAATTAAGTACAGAATTAGAGTCAACCTCAGAGGTTAGTTCATCGCTTTTAGAGCAAGCTATTGGTGCCACTAAGCAAACTGAAGCTAGTCGTGCAGAAGAGCTAATTAAAACACTCACTGAAGAAGCATTAAAAGGCACAGTTCAGTGGAATAAAAACATGACTGTAACGTTTAATGAAGCAATTCAATTAATCGATCAAAAAATATCAAAACAACTTAGTGCTGTAATGCACAGCGACGAGTTTCAAAAACTAGAAGGTTCGTGGCGTGGTCTGCACCATTTAGTTATGAACTCTGAAACAAGTGCAACGCTTAAAATCCGAGTTTTAAATATGAAGAAAAAAGAACTTCATAAAGACTTGAGTAAAGCGGTTGAATTTGATCAAAGCGAAACATTTAAAAAGATTTACGAATCAGAATTCGGTACGCCAGGTGGAGAACCATATGGCACTATCGTAGGTGACTACGAGTTTACCAACCATCCTGAAGATATTGAAGCGCTAAGCTTAATGTCTAATGTTGCTGCTGCTGGTTTCTGTCCATTTATCTCTGCGTCATCGCCATCGTTATTTGGTTTTGATGATTGGGATGAATTAGCCAAGCCTCGTGACTTAGAAAAAGTGTTTGAATCATTAGAGTATACGAAATGGCGTTCATTTAGAGATAGTGATGACTCACGATTTGTATCGTTAACAATGCCTCGTTTCTTATCTCGTCTGCCATATGGCGCTGCTTCTCAGCCTGTAGAAGAGTTTAATTTTGAAGAATTTGAAGTTGAACCAAAAGCAGGGCGTGCTGTAAGTACTGATAACGAAGATTACTGTTGGAGTAACGCAGCTTATGCGATGGCGACCAATATGGGTAAAGCTTTTGCTCAATATGGTTTCTGTACAGCAATTCGTGGAGCTGAGGGCGGCGGTAAAGTTGAAGGTCTTCCAACGCATGTATTTACAAGTGATGACGGTGATCCTGATATTAAATGTCCAACAGAAATTGGCATAACGGATCGTCGTGAAGCTGAATTAAGTAAGTTAGGGTTTTTACCACTTTGTCATTATAAAAACACAGATTACGCTGTTTTCTTTGGTGGGCAAAGCTGTCAAAAACCAGCTATATATTCAACACCTGACGCAACAGCCAATGCAGCTATCTCAGCTCGCTTACCTTACCTAATGGCTACATCTCGTTTTGCTCATTACTTGAAAGTAATGGCACGTGATAAAATTGGTAGCTTTATGGAAGCTGAAGACGTTGAAGTGTGGTTAAACCGCTGGATATTAACTTACGTTAATGCTGCAGAGGGGGGCGGTCAAGATATCAGAGCGCGTTACCCATTAGCGGATGCTAAAGTATCTGTAAAAGAAATCCCAGGTCAACCAGGTGCTTACAATGCTATTGCTTGGTTAAAACCTTGGCTACAAATGGAAGAATTAACATCTTCTTTACGTCTAGTAGCTAAAATCCCAGAGATTGGTTAATTAACCAATCTTTAGCGTTAAGGATAATGCAGTAGAATGAATCACGAAGAGTTTTCATTTATTAATCAAGACTTTGACTTTCAACAAAAGTCACAGTCTCGCATAAGTGATAACGATGCTTTGTTAGAACGTTTTTTAAACGAAAAAAACCTCGATAAAGCATTATTACTTTGGCTTGAAGGCTCTTCTGATTCACCCCTTTCCTGGAAAAAAGAATCGTTATTACCTTATTTACAACGGGTGATAATCGAGTTAGACCAACAGATATCAAATCAATTAAATACTATTATCCACACTAAATGTTTTCAAAAGCTAGAAGCTCGCTGGAGAAATTTATGGTGGTTAGTATTACAAAATGAACAATACGACAAAGAAAATAAAGTAAAAATAAAAGTATTAAATTGTAGCTGGAATACACTTTCAAAAGACGTAAATAAAGCAATGGATTTTGACCAAAGTGCTTTTTTCCATTTGCTATACCAAAATGAATTTGATACCCCAGGTGGAGAGCCATTTGGGGTGGTAATCGGTGATTATGAAATAACTAACTCACCTTCTAATGGTGCAATATATAATGATATCGATACACTTAAAGAGATAGCAAGAACGGCTGCTGCTGCATTCTCTCCATTTATTTGTGCATCCTCTCCTAGCTTATTTGGTGCTGATAGCTTTTCTGATTTAAGTTACTATTCCGATCTTTTTAATCACTTTGAACAAACTGAGTATGTAAAATGGCGAAGTTTCCGAGATATGGAAGAGGCACGTTTTATTGGTTTAACACTCCCTCATGTTCTAGTAAGACCTCCTTATTGTAACGACGGAAAGCGTCACCAAGATTTTTACTTTAAAGAAAAAATACACAACCCTGAAACAGATATGTTATGGGGTAATGCTTCATTTCAATTTGTATCTACTCTAGTCAGAGCATATTGCAATAGTGGCTGGTTTGGTAACATTAGAGGGATTGAACCAGGTAAAGTATCTAAAGGTTTAGTAACGGGGCTTGCTCGAGATAAATTTAGTACGGACACCTATCAAAAAGAGGCAAAGCCACCCTTAGATTTAATTGTTACCGGTAAATTTGAAAAACAGTTTTCTGAACTTGGTTTTATACCTGCATCTTCTGTAATAAATACAGAGCATATTGTTTTTTACAGTAACGCATCGGCACAAAAAGCAAAAAATTATAATTCGAATTCTGCCAATATAAATGCAAGGCTGTCTTCAATGCTGCAATATATTTTGTGTGTTTCACGATTTGCTCATTATTTAAAATTATTAGCGCGTGATCGTATCGGCTCATATGCTTCACCTAGAGAATGCGAAAGAGATCTACAATCTTGGATTAATAACTACACATCAGCAACAGACTCTGCATCTGAGGGTATAAGAACGAAATATCCATTAAGTAATGCTCGAATAAAGGTCAGTGAAAATAGAGCAAATCCTGGGCATTATTTTTCAGTATTGCAGTTACAACCACACTTTCAATTAGATCAAATGGTATCAAGTATTAAGTTAGTAACAGAACTTAGTCCACATCATAAAATAAAGGAATAATAATGAAAAATATACATAATTTAGTTCGTGAAGGAAAACTATCTGATGCACTCGCTTGGTGTGCAACGCAACTTCAAGATGAGCCATTAAATTTTGATATAAGAAGTATTTATTCAGAATTATTATGCATAAATGGAGAGCTTGAGAAAGCAGATAAGCAACTTGATTTTATGGTTCAAAAAAAACCTGAACTTGCTGTGGGAGCTGTAAATCTTCGCCATTTAATACGAGCACAGCAAGCTAGGTTTGATTTTTATCAAGGTAAGGCAATACCGAAGCTTTTTCATGAAGCTAATGAAATTGATACTCTATTTTTACAAATGCACATGTCTTTACTTGAGAAAAATATCGACTTAGCAACTAAACAGTCTCAAGAACTAGAAGCGCTTCGATTAAAGCAATCTGATGATGCTTCGCATATAAGAGATTTAGATGACAGTTTGAGCCCATATTTAGAAGTACTTGGCACTAATGGTGAATTTTACCTTGCTAACTTTAATGAAATTGAAATGCTTAAAGTTGAACCTATAGAGTCTTTCCTAGAAAACATTTGGCTTAGAGTTGAAATCATTATAAAAGATGGTCCATCAGGCACAGCTCACTTACCGTTAGTATATGCAAACTCTACTACGGATATCGAAAAGCTTGGTCAGGTATCTGACTGGGAAGAACTTGGTGATGAGCTAACTATTGGTAAAGGCATGAAAATGCTATTTGTTAATGATGAAGCAATTACTATTTCAAATTTAAATATAAACTGTTTAGAAACAGCTTAATAAAACGAAATAAAAATGATAGAAAATAAGCAGCAACTTCAAGCATCAATAATAGACAGGCTCATAGATGATGAGCCTGACTTGCAAGATGCACCTTCACGAAATGAAGGTATCTCTATTAGTGAGCTTAGAAATAATGTTCGAAGAGATATAGAAGCTCTGCTTAATGCAAGAATTCAATGGCATACTTGGCCAACGCAATATAAAGAGTTGTCAACTTCGTGTTTATCATATGGTTTGCCCGATTTTTCGAGTATGTATGTTAGCTCTCATGAGGGGCGTACACTCCTATGCGAAACCGTCAGAGATGCAATTTTGAAGTTTGAACCACGATTTATTGAAGTTGAGGTCTTTACAGATGATGAAGTACCTCTTGATCGGGTTTTAAATTTACGTATAAACGCACTTTTGTATGCTGATCCAGAACCTGAATTTATAAGCTTTGATTCTGAGGTTGAACCAGTAAACTTGGGTATGAAGATTAGTGAGGCTTCCTTATGAACGATGAGCTATTAAAATATTACAATCGGGAACTCGCCTTTGTACGTCACTTAGGTAAAGACTTTGCTGATAAGTACCCTAAAGTTGCAGGGCGTTTAAAGCTGAGTGAGGATCATATAGAAGATCCACATGTTTCAAGACTTGTAGAATCATTCGCTTTTTTAACCGCAAATATAAGACAAAAGCTAGATGACAGCTTTCCAGAGTTAACAGATGCCCTATTAGGTCAAATGGTGCCAGATTATCAAGCTCCAATTCCTTCTATGTCTATAGTAAAACTTGAAGCTGAAAACTTATCGACCACAGGTATTGTTATACCTCGTGGCAATGAAGTTGAAACTAACGTCGAAAACATGAAACCATGTAAATTTCAAACCTGTTACGAAACTTATTTATGGCCTGTAGAAATAACGAATGCACAATTCGAAAACATTCCTTTTGTAGCACCAAAGCCTAAGTGGCCTGAAACAGCTAAATCAATTTTTAAGCTAGATTTAACCGGTGAATATAAAGGGGTATCTCTTGCTGAAACAGGGCTTGATACACTAAGAGTATTCATTAACGGTCAATGGCATTACACTTTAAAAGTATACGAACTTTTGTTTAAAAATTGTATTGGAGTTGCTTTTGATAATGGTGACGAGGGTGTTAAATACCTATCAAAAAGTCAGCTTAAAGCTGTCGGGTTTGGTACTAATGAAGCCGTTGTGCCTTATTCCGAGCGATCTTCATCTGGATATAGATTATTAGTTGAAAACTTTACTTTTCCTGAAAAATTTAGATTCTTTGACTTGGAAGGAATACGTTCATCACTTCCAAAAAAATCTAATAAATGCAGTATTTATTTTTATTTAGATTCAGAATCAGTAGAGCTTGAAAAACAAGTCGACAAAAACATGTTCTTACTTGGCTGTACTCCAATTATTAATTTATTTGAACAAGAATTAGAGCCAATCCGCCCCGAATTAAGTGAATACGAGTACAAACTTTCTCCGCGTTACATGGATTCAGAAATATCAGAAGTAATAAGCTTATTGGAAGTTATCGCTTTTGATCATAAAGGTAATAAACAAATAGTATCGCCATTTTATGGGCAAACGCATCCTAAATACCAAGGTCATAATGATTTGTTTTGGCACATTAGACGCGAAACTGCATTATGGGCTGGAGGCTATGTAGAATCAGGTACAGAAACATTTTTATCACTTGTAGATGCTTCCTTTGAAAATAGTGCAATGGAGTACGGTAGTGGTAATACAGTATTAACCATCCGAGCTAACTGCAGTAACAGAAATTTACCTGCGAGTATGCCGTTTGGGGATGATGAGCTTGGTTTACTTATGCCCGAACGTGGCGATGTAATAAAAAAAATCCGCTGTTTAATTCCTTTTACACACGCAGTTAGACCTGTTTTAGGTGATGCAACACGGTGGCAATTGGTCAATCACTTAACGCTAGATACTTTTAGCGGCGATGATGCTTGTAACAAACTTAAAGAAATTTTGCGTTTATATGATTTTAGAGCATCGCCTCAAACTAAAGGAATGATCGATAATATTTATCGTGTAATTATTGAACCTTCTACCGCAAGAGTGGTTCAAAAAGGGCGTGTAGGTTTTGCAGCTGGCAGCGACATAGAAATCACATTTTCTAGTGATGACTTTTCTGGAAGTGGCATGTTTTTCTTTGCATCTATTTTAGACCGCTTTTTTGCGCAATTTGCTGCTATTAATAGTTACACACGCGTTAGCTTAAAACTTAAAGAGCAAGAGCAAGTTTATTATCAATGGCCAGCACGAGTCGGTGACAGTCCTCTTTTATGATTAAACATTTAATTAACAATGGCTCACAAATAGACTTTTACAAAGCTGTTTTTATCATAGAAAATCAGCTTAAAAAGCATGGGCTCGAATATCGCTGTGTGGGATACGACAGCGCACCTAAGTTAGAGCTTGTTAAATTTACGGCAACGCAAAAGCTAGGATACCCTGGTAATGCAATCACTAAATTAGAAGAAATTGATTACAAAGACGGACTGCATAGAGTAAATATGCAAGTTTCTTTTATGGGGTTAACGGGTTGTGCTGGTGCTTTACCGCAGTTTTATACCGAGCTAGTTATGCAGCGACTTCGTTTTAAAGACACAACAATGCGTGATTTTTACGACATGTTTAATCATCGTTTAATTTCACTGTATTACCGTGCATGGAAAAAATATAAACCATCACTTAATCATGTAAACAAAGATAAAAATAAAGACCCTTATACTCAAATTCTAAGCCTTTTAAGTGGTGGAAGTAACGAACACCAGTTGTTTTTTTCAGGGCTATACAGTCGTAAAATTCGTAATGCTGCTGATTTACAAAATATCTTAGCATCGTATTTAAGCTGCGATGTGACCATTAAGCAAATGATAGGTCAGTGGCGTCCACTTAAAGAGCAAGAGCAAACATGCCTTGCAAGCCAAACACTATATGAAGGGCGTCATGCGCGTTTAGGTGTAGATACCGTAGTAGGTAAACGAATATGGGATATATCATCACAAATTGAAATTAACATATTGGCTAAAAATATCGATAAAGCGAAAGATCTCTTGCCTAACGGCTCTTTATTTAAATTAGCGAATAGCATAGTAAAAGATTATTTAGGTAATGCAGTACAATTTCGTCTAGTAATAGAATCTAATTTTGACAAGTTAGATGCTACACAACTCACTAAAAATAATTACCAATTAGGTTGTAGTAGCTTTTTAGTAGCGCAAAAAGATAAATTAAAAACTAACCCTACAAAGTTATCGTTTAAAGGATAATTAAATTTTAAAAGGAACATCGTATGTCTTCGATGACATTGAATAAATTGGTAGAAAAGTTAAGTCCTGATTGCAGAAAAAGTTTAGAAGCTGCTGTCGCTATTTGTAATAGCCGAAGTCATTTTACTGTTGAGTTAGAACATTGGTTACTTGCAATGATTGAACAAAAACTTGACGACGTAAGATTAATATTCGGATCGTTCGATATAAATATTGACCAAGTGCAACAAGATTTAAATCATTCATTAGAGTCATTTAAAACAGGTAGCGAGTCATCACCTAGCTTATCACTGCACGTAACTAGCTTATTAAAGCAGTCATGGTTAAGTACAAGTATTGAATTTACTGATAACCAAATTCGCAGTGCTTACGTTATTTATACGCTAACTAAAGACGATACACTGTCTAGTTTAGTAACACGTTGTAGTAAGCTTTTTAATAAGATTGACCCAGGTCAGCTTTTACATGCGTGGCCTGAAATAGTGGCTCAGTCAGAAGAGCGTAATCACTCTGTTCAAAGTGCAGCTACACAAACTAACTTAAATTCTAAAACCCCAAGTTTAGATCAATTTACGGTTGATTTAACGGCGCAGGCACTTGAGGGTAAGATTGACCCGATTTTAGGACGTGATTTCGAAATTCGTCAAATGGTTGATATTTTAACCAGACGCCGCCAAAACAACCCAATATTAACCGGCGAAGCAGGTGTTGGTAAAACAGCGGTTGTAGAAGGCTTGGCACTTAGAATTGCGCAAAAAGATGTACCTGCTGTATTACAAAACGTAAAAATACACAGCCTTGACTTAGCTTTACTACAAGCTGGTGCGGGTATGAAAGGTGAGTTTGAAAACCGCTTAAAATCGTTAATCAACGAAGTTAAAAATGCTATCAATCCTGTTATTCTTTTTATTGATGAAGCACACACCATGATTGGTAGTGGCGGCGCAGCGGGTCAAAACGATGCAGCTAATTTATTAAAGCCAGCGCTTGCGCGCGGTGAGTTACGTACCATTGCAGCAACAACGTGGGCTGAGTATAAAAAATTCTTTGAAAAAGACGCTGCACTTACTCGTCGTTTTCAAGTTGTTAAAGTAGAAGAGCCAACACCTGAAAAAGCGGTAGCAATGTTACGTGGATTAGTTCCTGTAATGGAGCGCCATCATAAAGTATTTATTTCTGAGCAAGCGTTAGAAAGCGCAGTGCATTTATCGCATCGTTATATTACGGCAAGGCAATTACCAGACAAAGCCGTTGCTTTACTAGACACAGCTTGTGCTCGAGTAGCAATGAGCCAAGCCTCTACACCTAATACAATAGAGCAACTTGTAAATCGATTAAGTGAAATAGAAACACAAGTTTTAATGCTAAACCGTGAGCAAAAAACTGGGTTAGATCATTCTGAGCAGCTAAATGGTTTAAAAGCAGAACTTGTAGATATTGAAGAGCAGCTACTGCCGTTAAATGAGCAATTTAAAGTAGAAAAAGAAATTGTTATCGAGCTTAATAAAGCGCTTGAGTCAATAAACTCAGAGGATGACGATTCTTCTCGCGACATGCTTGAAAAGCTAAAAGAGAGCAAACAAAAATTAGCTTCTTTTGAGCATAATATGGTGCACTGGCAAGTAGATGAAGAACTTATAGCACAGGTTATTTCGGATTGGACTGGCATACCAGTAGGTAAAATGCATGAAGATGAAATTCATGGAATTTTAAACCTAGCTACACAAATGAAGCAAAGAGTAGTAGGCCAAGATCACGGACTCGACCTAATAGCTAAAGTTGTTCAAACATCTCGAGCTCAACTAGCAGATGAGAGTCGTCCAAATGGTATATTTATGCTTGCTGGTCCAAGCGGTGTAGGTAAAACAGAAACAGCCTTGTCACTTGCACAAGAAGTGTATGGTAGCGAAGAAAACGTTACTATTATTAATATGTCTGAGTTTAAAGAAGAGCATAAAGTATCATTATTACTTGGCTCTCCTCCAGGATACGTAGGTTATGGTGAAGGCGGTATATTAACCGAAGCCGTAAGAAGAAAACCATACAGCGTTGTACTTCTAGATGAAATGGAAAAAGCGCATCCAGGTGTTCAAGATATTTTTTATCAAGTGTTCGACAAAGGCACAATTAAAGACGGTGAAGGTAGAGACATCGACTTTAAAAATACCATCATTATTATGACCTCAAATGTGGGCACAGATACCACAATGAGCCTATTTGAAGATGAAGAAAGTAAGCCAAGTATAAAAGGCTTATTAAACGCATTACAAGATGATTTATTAGGTGCTTTTAAACCAGCCTTTTTAGGTCGTATAAATGTAATTCCTTATATTCCGTTAAGCGATGATATGCTTACACAAATAGCAGGGCTTCAAATAGATAAAATAATTAAACGTGTTAAAAAGCATTATAATGCTGATTTAATTTATAAAGATGATGTAATTGAATATATTATTGCTAATTGTCAAAATGCTGGCTCAGGTGCAAGAAATATACATACAATATTACAAAACAAAGTATTGCCTTTATTATCAGAAGTTTTATTATCTAGCATGGTAGATGGTAATGAAATTAATAGTATATCTTTGTTTATTAAAGATAATGAATTTGAACTAGCGCTTAATTAAAATAAAATAAAGCGTTAGTTAAAGCTGAACTAAAACTGAATTAATAACTAATTGAAGTTAATTTAAAATAAGTGACTAATAAGGTTGTTTCTTTAGTTTTAGCGCATTATAATTTTGGTGTCTTAGGTCACTACATGGAATTTTTGAGACATTGTCTTCATCTAGGGAAAGGAATCTGAAGGCCTTTTCATTGCTGTTATAAAGATAATGATTTCAAAGGAAATTTGGGAAACCAAAGTAAATAATCCAATATAAATGGATAACATAAGTTTAATTAAAAGGAGCATTATCAAATGCAAGCAAATACATATTTAAAATACGGTAAAATCGAAGGTGAAACTACTGCAGCTGGTTTTGAAAAAACAATTACAGTACTATCTCTTGATTTTAACGTAAGTCGCGAAATCAGTTCATACACTGGTACAGCTTTTGACCGTGAGTCTAGTTCTGCACGTCTTGGCGACCTTACTATTACTAAACTTCAGGACAATGCATCTACGTATTTGTTTGAAGAAGCAACAATCGGTAAAGGTCAACCAGCTGTATTTCAAATCACTAAGCAAGGTGATGTGATTGAAGAAATCGTAAACATCACACTTACAGATGCGATGATTTCTAGCTACTCTGTTTCAGTTCAAGGCGATCGTCCAATTGAAACGATCACTATTAGCTATACAGAAATGTTAATGGCTGTGACTCCAACAGATGACAAAAACTCGACTCAAGCTACACTTCGTTATGGTTATAGTGGTGCTACTGGTAAAAAAATGTAATATATTTTACCTATTAATAGCTCTGAGCTTTGCTCAGAGCTTTTTTTGATCTTTAAGACGGGAAAAGCAAGGAATGCAAAAGGCAACGCAAGATAAAAACGTAATACAAATTAGTACTCCTGCAGGTAAAGATGCCCTTTACTTAACTCGTTTTGTTGCTCAAGAAGCAATGTCAGACTTATTTGTAATGTCTGCCAATATGTATGCTATTGGAGTGCAAATAGCACATGAAGATTTAGTCGGTAAACCGGTTACAGTAAAAGTTAAAAATGCCGATGGAGGAGGGGAGCGTTACTATCACGGTATAGTAAGTCATCTTGTTTCTAAAGGTAGTCGCACAGCCGACGTAGATGAGCAAAAAAATTACATAGATTACCAAGCAACCATAGTACCTCACGCTGCTTCTATGCGTAATCGTAAAAACAGTCGTATATTTCAAAAGAAAACAATTAAAGAAATTTTTGCCGATTTATTTGGTCAGCATAATGTTGCCTTTACAGATAAAACTAGCAAAACTTATCCTAAGTATGAATATTGTGTTCAATACCAAGAGTCAGACTTCGACTTTATTCAGCGTTTATTGCAACACGAAGGTATTTTTTACTTTTTTGAACATTCAAACAGTAACCACACGCTTATCCTTGCTGATGATATAACCGCCTACGAAGAATGTGGTGAAGCAAACGTTGTTTACTCTACAGGTCATTTAAGTAAATCGCATATTTCACGCTGGCAAGGTGGTTTAAGTATTGCGCCAGGTAGCTTTAAACGTATAGGGTACGATTTTAAACAACCATCACGCTACCCAGACGGTGAGCAGGCAAACCCAGAGTTACCAACTCAATCGGTAGCCGAAATATTTGAATACACAGGTGAAGCCGAATGCCATCCTCGCGCACCTGCAATAGCTTCTATGCAATTAGAAGCACTACAAAGAGACATGAAGCTATCAAGCGGTCAAAGTGATTGTCGCTCTTTTACCGTTGGTAAATTATTTAGCTTTGAAAAACATGAAGACCCAAGGCTAATAGGTAAAACATTTGCTATTACGTCTATGATGACTTCTATCACTATACCTAATCAATCAGGTGCTAGGCAGTCATCTGCAAATGAAGTATATACAAACCACTTTGAATGCGTACCAAAAGATATCCCATACAGAGCACAAATTAATAAGAAAAAGCCTGTAATAAATGGTGTTCAAACAGCAATAGTAACGGGCGACAGTGCCGACGAAATAATGATTGACCAATTTGGTCGCGTTAAAGTGCACTTTGATTGGGATCGTGACGGACAAAGAGACTCTACAAGTTCGTGTTGGATACGTGTTGCTCAAAACTGGGCAGGTAAAAAGTGGGGCGCGTTTTTCTTCCCTCGCGTAGGTCAAGAAGTGCTTGTTGACTTTATAAACGGCGATCCAGATCAGCCAATTATAAGTGGCGCAATATATAACGCCGACTTAATGCCTCCATACGCATTGCCAGCCGAAAAAACCCAAAGTGGTATTAAAACACGCTCTACAAAAGAGGGTGGAGCCGACAACTTTAACGAACTGCGTTTTGAAGATAAAAAAGGCAGTGAACTTGTTTACATGCAAGCCGAAAAAGATAAACAGCTGTATGTTAAAAACGATCAAAATGAAAAAGTAGACAACGATCGTAATGTCGAAATTGGTAATGACGATACTTTAAAAGTGACGGGTAATCGTTTATCTGAAATAGAGAAAAACGATACTTTAAATGTCGGAAAAACGTTAAATATAGAAGCGGGCGATGAAATTGTTATTAAAACTGGCTCAGCACAAATTAAAATGACCAGTAACGGTAATATCGTTATCGAAGGCACTAATATAGATATTAGAGGCAGTAATGTTAAAGTTGATGGCAGTGCCATAACATTAACTGCTGGTCTAATTAAGTTAAATTAGTAAAATTATGGAAATAATAAACAGCTTTCAATCAGGTTTACGAAACGGCATATCTAACAACGGTCACGTTGTATATTGTCGTTACGGTTTACCACATTTAATATGTTTACCTATAAATAAGCCTGACGATCCATTGCTAAACCCTTCATTAAGCCATTTAAAGGCAATGGAAGGTTATTATGCTCAGCAGTTTTTTGTATATTTGCATAAATCTTTAAATAGCGAAGATGCCGTGTCGGGGTTGTATCAATATGCAATGCAAAGCCCGGTCGCATTATCTGACTACACAAAAGATGAATTAATTGAAGAACTGTCGTTTTTAGTTGCGCACAACAAACTATTAGTTATTCCTCTTTACGAATAGTTTGTTTGTAAAATATAAGTTAGACAAGGAGTCTATATGGGTAAGCCCGCTGCTACACTTGGTCACATGCACATTTGTCCTAAATTTACAGGCACGGTTCCTCATGTGGGAGGACCTATTGTTTTGGGTTCAACAAATGTTTTAATAGGCAATATGCCAGCTGCTCGCAAAGGCGACATGATGGTATGCATAGGCCCGCCAGATAGCATTAAAACCGGCTCAGGTTCTGTTAAAATTAATGGTAAGCCAGCAGCAAGAATGGGTGACAGCAGCTCCCATGGTGGAGTAATTGTTATTGGCAATCCAACCGTATTAATAGGCGGCTAACTTTGCTCTCTTTGTATGTAAGTAATTACCAAGCTCAATTACTGACTATTAGTGACGCTCAACTATGCCCGTTTACTTCTGTAGGCCATTTAAAAACGCTAAAAAAAAGATTATTAGAGCAATGCTGGTTAAATGCTAAAAATAATAAACTAAACCAAACATTTACAGCTCCAGATCTAAATTTACTTATTACGTTTCAACAAAACGAAAATACCCCTGATGTAATTGCACAAGCATGTATAGAGGTAATGGCTAATTTACCTCAAAATATAAACATCACATTTATTAATAACATATTAAACGAACCCCAATTGCAGCAAGTTGCCAAACTAATAATAAGCAAAGTACTGCTACAGCAGCATAGCTATAATCTTATTGCTTTAATTGATATAAATACCTTATTTTTTGCCTACACAAATCAAACTGATTATTCAGATGAAGTGCTTGCACTAATTAAACATATTTTAGTGGTTGCAACAGACTCAACTCCATCAAATTTAATAAATGTGTTTAATAACCTGTGCGAAAATGGGCTTGTTAATTCACCGTTAATGTCACTTTTTTTACTATCACTTAGTTCTGAACAAGTTAACACGGTAAGTAACCATGCAAGTAATACATTATCAATCGACCATACGCTGCAAGTGCTACTACAAAGTGGTTTTGTAAAGCTAGTGCCACTAGCCAATACTGCGCTTCATAAAGTAGAGCAACCAAAAAAAATAATAGCGTTAATTAAGCGCATACTTGGCGATAAATTAGATTTACTTGTTAACTACGAAACGCAAATACAAGCGTGGAATGAAGATGAGCAAGGTTATACCGATTTTCAGCAGCAGTTACAGCTTAACTGGCCTAAACAAGAAGCCAAGCTATCGTCGTTAAGGTTAATGGCAGGCTACGCATTAAACGAGCAGCTTAACGCAATACAAATGACCGCAATGGATAGCTATAGCCAAGCCGTGTTTAACTTATACAAATACTATCAGTATATTGCGGCTAAAAAAGCAAACACAGAGGCATTGATATGAGTGCTTTTGATGTGCAAGTAGATTATTTTTCGACACCTAGCGCAAATAACGTAGACGAGTTTTTATATGGTGACCCATTACCGGCTTTAACACATGTTGAGTGGAAGTCGTGGGATGTATGCATATACGACTGCATAGTAAAATCAAAAGAATTAATGGCTAAAGTAGATGACACAAAATCACCTTTAGTGTGGTTATTGCCCGCTCTTTCGTATCAAGATGAGTTAAAGCAATTACTACAAAGCAGTTTAAAGCAGCTATATCCACAACAGGCAACACATTTATTATTTTATGGCTCAAGCAGTGCTCATGCATTAATTGATTTAGCTAAAAAAAATGAATGGGAAAAAGTAACGGTAATTGCCATTGATGCAACCTACAAAGCAAACGCACAAACGCAATACGGTTATCAAGGCGTAGGTGGGTTACTTGCTACGTTACAGGTAAAGAGTTATGGATGGTCGCAAACAAGTTTTGAGCTTGCGCCTTCAATCGATTTTGAAAAGCACAATCAATTAGATGGCATGTTTTTACGATTAGTAGAACAAACTAAAAAGCCTGTAGACATTATTTTTGCGCCAGGAAATGGCATTAATCACAACAGTGATGTATGGCTAAATAGTTTACAGTTGCTCAGCCCTTTAATAAACGAGCACACACATTATGAGTTACCTAATTATAAACTAGGCAACATTGGCGCACTTGAAGGGCTAGTCAATTTATACCAATTAACCACAAGCCCCGCTATTGTCAATCATTGCGAACATGCGCTAATGATCTCACAAGAGCAATTAAAACATCAAAGCGCATCAGAATACTTATGGATAAGTGAGGAAGTACACAACTAATGCAAAGTTTTACAGTTGTTATAAAAGGACAAAGTTATTCTATTTGCTTAATTGCAGGCGAAGACAAAGCTCCCTCTGGTTATACTCAAGTATCAGTAGATACGTATGAAAGAGCCGACAAACAAATTACAGAAATTGGCTCTACGTTATCGGCTGATGTTTCTGCTCGCCTTGAAATAATAAATTTATTAAACAGTGTTGGCATTCTTTGCCCTCAAAATGCAAGTTCGCGAGAGACTGCCGATGCAATAATTAAAGGCTTAGTTGCCGGCACTTTAAGCTGTTACCACGAAAATGAAAAACCGTCTCTTCAAACCAGCCAGCTAACTAAAAACACAGATAGAGACGAAACGCAAAATAACAAAAAAACAGACTCCGCATCAGGTAAAAAAGCAACACAAGCAACGGCTAATAACGGTGGCAGTGCAACCGACGCAACCCCAAGCGAAGAGTCTATAGAAAATCAAGAATGTCGATCAGATCCGGTTTCAATGCTCTCGGGTGAAGAAATCCTCCCTCTATTTGACTTTACGTTAGCCGGCAGTAGGCAGTTAAAATGGCGTCGTTTATATCGCTCATCGCATGCAGACAACAACAGTATTATGGGCAATGGTTGGCGCCACGACTTTATGGTGCGCCTAACAGAGCATTACCTACCACCGCCAAAGGTAGGGCCAAAACAAAAAGGCACCTACTGGTTAGAATACCAAGATGAGCACGGAGCTAAACACCGCTTTGCAAAGGTAAAGCCAGGGCAATCTAGTCATCAATTAAGTAGTAACCTTACACTGCATTACCAAACAAATGGTAAACAGGTACTTATAACGCCAGACGATCAACACCTTACGTTTAAGCCTGGTAATAGTGCATGGCTACTTGAAAAAATAATTAACGAAAAAGGGCAAAGCTTTCGTTTTTATTACGATGCAAAAGAGCGCCTTAACCGCGTAGAGCTTAACAAAGTGCGTGGCTGTATTATAAGCTACAACACCCAGGGCTTATTAAGTAAAATTGCGGCGTACCACACTGATAAAAATAATAAACAACACCTAATATACCCGGTGCTGGCAAGTTATAAATACGACGAAAACAAAAACCTTGTTCAAGCAACTAATCAGCAAAACGAGACTGAACACTACGCCTATAACGCCGCTAACTTATTAATTAAGCGTACCCGCGCAAGCGGCTTTAGCCATCATTTTGAGTGGGATAGCTACTCGGCTAATGCAAAGTGTATAAAGCAGTGGGGCGATAACAACACCTACACTTACCAGTTTGAATATAATACCGAGTGCGGTGAAACAACCTGCATAGATTCACGCGGGCACAAAGAGCACTTTGTGCACAACGCACAAGGTAAGCTAGTTAAGCACACCGATCCTAACGGCAACGTATGGCAATATACCTACAACGCACAAGGGCAAAAGCTATCTGAGATAAGACCAGATAACAGTACATTACGTTTTAGTTATACAGCGCTTGGGCGGTTAGAGTCGGTAACTCGACCTGATGGTACTCTTACTAAGTATGCATATAATAGTTTAGGGCAGCGTGTTTTAACTATATTGCCTGATGGGCAAACTATTACGCGTAAATACAGCGTATCGGGTTTACTACAAAGCGAAACATTTGGCGATAACCGCACGGCACTTTATGCTTACGATAAACTAGGTCAGCTTACTCAACATGTAAATGAAAGCGGTAACGTTACAAAATTTGTATGGAACGAGCAAGGTGAGCTATTAGCAAAACATTATAACAATGAGCTTATTCGCTACAGTTACGATACTCTAGGGCGCGTAAACGCCACGCTAAATCAGGCCGGACTGCTTGTACAGTACAAGTACAACGAGCACGGTCAGTTAATTAAAAACATCGCTTTTGACCAAAAAGATCCTGAAAATAAGCAATACCATAATTACAAATACGATAATGCGGGCAGGCTCATTAGCGTGCAAGACAGCAAAGGCGACACCACAGAGCAACACTTTGAAGGGCTAAGCCAACCTCATTGTATTGTGCAGCCCGATGGCAGTGCGCTGCATTTAACCTACGACAAAGAGCGTAATTTAACCGCCATTGAGCGCAGTGACGGACATGTATACCGCATAAGTTATGATGCTAACGAAAACCCAACCCAAATAACGGGCTTTGACGGCAACGTAGAGCATTATAAATACGATGCCTGTAGTCGTTTAGTATCGGTAACACAAAGCAATAAGCGTAAAGTTAAAATAGAACGAGACAAACTCGGTCGTGTTATTGCGCAGCATGCAAGCCTTGCAACCGACACTCACATAGTAAATAATAGCAATTACTACAGCTATACGTTACAGGGCAAAATTGCCCGTGCGCACAACGGCCAATCAACATTAAAGCAAGGGTTTGATAAAGGCGGTAGGTTATTAAGTGCTGAGCAAATACATAACCAACAACAAGCGTATACACTTAACTACAGCTACGACAAATACGGCAGAAGGCATACACTCACCCTGCCAGATTCAACCATGCTTAAATACAGCTACAATAAATTTGGTCAGCTAAGCGGTATTAACTTACTCCAAGGTAACAGCAAAGCGAATGAGTCCGTTAGCGCAGCAAAGCAGCTCGTAACTTTAAACTACGACAGCCAAGGCAATATTAAAACGCAGCAGTTTGGTAATAATGTTACGCTTACTCAACAGTTTGATGCCTTTAGCCGCCTAACGCAGCAACAACTAACGCACCCTGCTCAAGCTCTGTTTGATACCTGTACGTACAAGTACGACAGCGTAAACCAGCTTGTAGCACGTAAAGACGAAGGCGTAACCAGCCACAACATTAACTTTGAATACAACAGCCTTGGGCAGCTAATACAACAAACGCTGGCAGACTCAAGTGCTGATACAACCACGCAATATAAGTGGGATAGCTTTGGTAACCCTCAAACTCAAACTGTGCAATCAAGCGCAATCGAAGGGACTAGCGATACAAAAGCGAGTAATGCAGTAAGCAGTGAGCACAGCACAGCACCTCACAGCACAGCAAGTGAAGCTGCAAATAACAACGATATTGATGCAAGACCTTCTGTTGATTTAACGCGCGCCACGCATAACGAATACAGCGATTTAGCGCCAAATAGTAATAAAGCTGACATTGAAACAAATAGCTTTAATGCACACAATACTATTAAAAACAGCGCCACCGACGCCGACCGTTTAACGCAATTTGGCGATAGCGACTTTGATTACGACGAATTGGGTAACCAAATTCGCGAAACTGGCAAAGGCATAAAAACCCTTCGTGAATACAATGCATTTAACCAATTAAGCTGTTTTAATAATAACGGCACGCTCACCCAATACGATTACGACCCATTAGGCCGACGTATAGCCAAGCACACCGAGCACGGTAAAATTGACTACATTTGGGATGTTAACCAATTAATCGGCGAATGCCACAACGGGCAATATACGTGGTATATCAACTTACCAAATCAATTTCATCCATTAGCGCTTATCAAAAAAGGTGAGGTGTATTACTACCACTTAGACCAGCTTAACACGCCGCGTTTTGTTACCAACAGCAGCGCACAAGTCGTGTGGGAAAACCAAGCCGATGCATATGGTTATGAAGAGTCAAAACTAGACGCTGAATCTACTGTAAATAATACCTTTACTCAGCCAATTCGTTTTCAAGGGCAGTATTTAGACGAGGAAAGCGGCTTACATTATAACCGCCATCGCTATTATAGCCCTAAACAACAACGCTTTATAAACCAAGACCCTGTTGGTTTAGTGGGCGGCATAAACCATTACCAATATGCGCCAAATCCGGTTAACTGGGTAGACCCATTTGGGTTGTTGTGCGAGGAAGGGCAAAGAAAGTTAAAAGAAATACTGGCCGCAGAAGAGCATGGCTTATCAGAGAGTGAGCAAGCAGAGCTATTTAATTTACTAAAAGGTGATGATAACGACCTTAACTCGGCAACCCTTAAAGTTAGAGCTCACAACCCAACTGATAAAAAAAGTTACTCACCAAGTCGACATTTTAACGAAGCCAGTGTAAACGTTAATACCAATGAAATAACATGGAGCCGAAAAGATATAGTTCAAACACTTACTATGCCTATAGCTGATGTTATTGCAGGTTGGAAAAATGGTCGTGGAGATGAAACCGACTCAAATTCGCTAGTCATCAACCTTGATGTAGAAGTTAATTCGAGGGATTACAGTGGTGAAGAATTCGAGTTCCCACATGATGACGAGACAGAAGAAAAGTTAAAAGAGCATCGGGCTAAGCGTGTTGAATGTATCGAGGAACGTGAGAAGTATGACAAGGTAAAAGATAAAGATGAATGGAATAAAATAAACAGTGGTGAAGATGGCGTTAACTCACAATCAGCCAAAATAGGTGAAGTTGCTGCTTTTTACGCTGTTACTAACAGTGCTAAGTTTAATAATGCAAAACTAATTTACCCTGGGGATAGCCTAGAAGATCTACTAGCAGCTGGCTCACAACCGGGCGATTTTGATTTAGTTTTTGAAGACGATGATGGAAACTTAATTATAATTGAGGCCAAAGGTGGTTCAGCTGAATTAGGTTATAAAAAAGGCGCTCCTGGGGTTGTTGACCAACAAGGCACGATAGAATACAGAGACAGCACTATTGAGCAGATGGCTAAGAAAAACATGCCAAAGGGCACCACAGAAGAGCAAGAAGATGCAGTATGGGAAAAATTACAAAATAACGAGCCAATAGACGATCCCGAAGAGAGAAAAATAGCCAACGTATTTAAACAACGTGAAGTTGGGAAAAAACTACGAAGAGCAAAGAATAACGAAACTGAAGATGGAAGTAATCTTCAGTATTGGCATGCAAGCACTAAGTTGAACCCTGACTCAAGTATTAAAAACGATTCAACCACTATGCAGCAATTTGATAACAGAATAAAAACCAGTAAAGAAGGTGAGTCTAATGATAAACATAGAGCGTGAGTATAAACCTATAAGTATAAAAAGAAATATTGAACGTTTTGAAGAAGCGTATAATGAAGTGATTGAAGATTTACCAATCAAAAAAGAAAATTTAATTTACTTAATGGGAGATGCAACCACAATTTGCCAGTGGTGGTCGTATGATTTAACCGAAGAAAACAAGCAAAAATCCATAAAAGCATTAAAAATAGTCGCAAAAGCGGGTGAGGCTATTTTTAGGCTAGGTCGGGAGCCTGAAAAAGAGCAGCGTATCGTGATTGACGACATATTAGACGCTACTTATGATGGTTTGGGTCTATTAGAAAATGGGCGATTACATGCGATGCGTTGGCAAGAGGCCTACTTTGCTGCGGCGATCGTTCGTGACCATGATTCAATGGACAGCTTGGTAAAGTTTCCTGTGTCATTAATGCGAAAATGTTCATCTAAAAATCCTGAAGCAGAGTATTTATTAACTGAGTTAATACAGTGTATTCATCGTCGAGAATCAGGACCAAAAGGTATAGAAATCCTTACTAAGTTGATGGATGAAGTGATTGAAGGCGGTAAAAAAGAGCCGTGGGTTGCATACGGTACTGGCGCAAAATCAGATTTTATTATCTCGTTTACCACAAAGTCAGAAGCAACTCCAAGTGAGGCATTAGCAAGTGCGCTAACCGAAAATTGGAAATACCATGAGCGTCATTGTGACCATGAGTACCAACAACCTGATTTTTACATGCCAATTAATTTGCTTGGTTTAGCATGTATGGCAAAAGACCTTGGTAAAGAAATAAACGTGCAATCAGACTTTATTCCGCAATTTTATATTGATGGCGATTATTTATAAATAATCGTAACGTTATTTTTTACTTACTAATGTAGAGCCAATGGGGTCAAATCTTGACTTCATACATCTACTTTCATTATGTTGAATTTAGAAAAAACAAAGAAAATAACA